>JBDSGA010000285.1:0-2956 GCA_039919235.1 Thermomonas sp.
GTGTTCGGGAGGGTTTCGGAGATCGTGCCTTCAAATTCGATGACGTCGTCTTTCGCCATGTGTTCCTATGTGTAGCTAGTGTGGGCCAGATTTGAGGCCCGAAGCCGAGCATTCTGACACGTGGACCGGCTGCTTGCAAAAAAACCGTTAAACGGGCGCCTTGCCGGCGAGCGTCGAGACGGGATATTCGCCATATTCAGACGCCCAGCTTCCGGGCACTTCAGCGCGATCACGCAACAACGCAAGCGCATCCAGGTAATCAGCGCGCGGGCACACTTCAACGCCGAGCCGGCGGGTGTGGTCGTTCGGCACCTGTGCATCGAGCAGCGGCCACCCGCGCGCATGCAGGTGTTTGGCCAGCGCCACCAAGGCCACCGTGGATGCGCCGGATTCGGCGGAGAACATGCTCTCCCCGCAGAACATCCGACCGACGCTCAAGCCATAGAGTCCACCGACCAGTCGCGGCCCATCGAACACTTCCATGCTGTGCGCATGGCCAAGCCGATGCAGTGCGATGTAGGCGCGTTGCATCGCTGGGGTGATCCAGGTTCCCACCTGACCCGCACGCAGCGCAGTGGCGCAGGCTGCGATGACGTCTTCGAAACCCGTGTCCATCCGCACAACCCAGTTCGACGTGCGCAGCGCTCGGCACAGTCGCGTCGGCAAACGAACCGCATCGGTGCGAAATACCGCACGTTGCGATGGGCTCCACCACAGGATTGGCTCACCCTCCGAATACCAGGGAAAGATGCCGTTGTAGTAAGCGTTGAGTAATCGCTGCGGGACAAGATCCCCACCGAATGCGAGCAGCCCATCTGGCTCCTGAAGTGCAGTGTCAGCTGGCGGGAACGCCGCGTTCGGATCCGGAGACAGCTGCGGAAGCCGCACGCTCATGCAGCATCTGTTTGGCGAAAAGGCGAACGTTCGGCCAGCTGCTGGAGATGCAGGCGCACCGAATCACGTTCGTCTGCGCACCACTGGTTCAGTGCCATTGCGAAGCGCTGATCCGCGATCAAATGACGACTGCGCACGAGTGTCGGCAGGAACCCGCGGGCGATCTTGTGTCGTCCCTGCGCACCGGGCTCGAAGGTCGTCAGGCCTTCATGCAGGCAATAGTCGATGCCTTGGTAATAGCAAGTCTCGAAATGCAGGCCGCTATGCACGTTCTCAGCGGAAGCAGCGGCGGCGCCCCAATAACGGCCATACAGGGTGTCGCCACCACGAAAGCAGAGCGCGCCGGCAATCGGCACGCCATCCATTTCGGCTAGGAACATCACCAGTTGGCGGGGCATCGTGCGGGCGAGGTGGCGCAGGAACGCGAGCGTCAATGCTGGCGAATTGCCATATTCGGCGAAAGTCTGCAGATAAAACCCATGCATCGCCTTGAGGTCCTCATCGTTCGCCTCATCGCCATGCACAATGCGGAAACCAATGCCGGTATCGCGCACCTTGCGTCGTTCCTGGCGAATGTTCTTGCGATGCTTGTGGTCCATCGCCGCGAGGAAGTCCTCGAACGTGTTCCAGCCGGCCTTGTTGTGCCAGTGGAACTGGATGTCCTCGCGCAGCACCCAGTCGTCACCGAAGGCGGCATCATCGATGTCCGAATGGAAATTGACGTGCGCCGATGACAAGTCCGTCCCACGCATGTGCAACGCCATCGCCTCCACCAGCGCAACCCGCGAATCGTGGTCGCGGGCCAGCAATCGTGGTCCGGTGACGGGCGAGTAGGGAACCGCTGCCAGGCACTTCGGGAAATAGTCCAACCCGTGCTGCGCGTAGGCATGCGCCCAGACGTGGTCGAACACGAATTCCCCGTGCGAATTGTCCTTCAGGTAAGCCGGTGCAGCGCCTAACAACGCGTCGCCGTCCCACAGGGCGAGGTGCTGCGGGGTCCATCCCCAATCGGGACGCAGGCAGCCCGACGTTTCCATGCCGGCCAGGAACGCATGTGCAATGAACGGGTTGCGCCCATCGTGCAGCGCATCCCAGTCATCGGCGGAAATCTCCGATAGCGCGCGATGCATGCGCGCCTGGATCATCAGTGGGCGTCGTCGAGAAACTTCTCGGCATCCAGCGCGGCCATGCAGCCGAAGCCAGCCGAGGTGATCGCCTGTCGATAGACCTGGTCGGCGACATCGCCTGCAGCGAAGACACCCGGCATGGACGTCTGCGTCGCGTTGCCATCCAGACCCGTGGTGATCGTCAGGTAGCCGTTCTTCATCGCCAACTGGCCATCGAACAACTGGGTGTTGGGGCTATGGCCGATCGCGACGAAGAAACCGTGCAACGGGATCTCGCGGGTGCTGCCATCCAGCACCGACTTGACCCGCATCCCGGTGACACCAGCATCGTTGCCCAATACCTCATCGACCGTGTGGTGCCAGACCGGCTCGATCTTGCCGGCCTCGATCTTGGCGCGAAGCTTGTCCTGCATGATTTTCTCGGCGCGCAGGGTGTCGCGGCGATGCACCAGGTAGACCTTGCGGGCTATGTTGGAGAGATACAGCGCTTCCTCGACCGCGGTGTTGCCGCCGCCGATCACCGCGACATCCTGATCTTTGTAGAAAAACCCGTCGCAGGTCGCGCATGCGGACACGCCGCGGCCCTTGAACGCTTCTTCGGAAGGAATGCCCAAATATTTGGCGGTGGCGCCGGTCGCGATGATCAAGGCATCGGCGGTGTAATCGCCGGAATCACCCTTGAGCCGGAATGGGCGCTGCGACAGGTCGGCGGTGTGGATGTGGTCGAAGATAGTCTCGGTATCGAAGCGCTCCGCGTGCGCCTGCATCCGCGCCATCAGGTCCGGGCCCATCAAGCCATGCGCGTCCCCAGGCCAGTTGTCGACCTCGGTGGTCGTCATCAACTGGCCGCCCATCGCCATGCCGGTGATCACGACGGGTTTCAGGTTGGCGCGCGCGGCGTAAACGGCGGCGGTCCAGCCGGCGGGGCCGGAGCC
>JBDSGA010000286.1:0-12213 GCA_039919235.1 Thermomonas sp.
TCCGGGGCCGCACCATGATCTGGGAAGGTGGCCACGCCGATCGAGACCGTTACCTTGCCCAGTGCGGCACCCAGGTGCGCGACCTGCATGGCCTCGACGGCGACGCGGATGGCTTCGGCGCGCTGGAAGGCGGCATCACCACCGGCTTCCGGCAGGATCAAGGTGAATTCTTCGCCGCCGTAGCGGCAGGCAATGTCCTCCCCGCGTGTCATCGCCTGCAGCAACTGGCCGAACTGCGCGAGCAACGCATCGCCGCCGGGATGGCCGTGGGTGTCGTTGAACTTCTTGAAGTGGTCGATATCCAGCATCAGCAGTGACAACGGCTGCCCGCGCCTTTCGCAACGCGTCAGCTCGCGCTGCGCCGATTCCTCGAGATAGCGTCGGTTATAGAGACCACTGAGCGGGTCACGGATCGACTGCTGGCGCAGGCGGTCCTGCAACGACAGGGTGGCCAGCGCCATCGACAAGTGTTCGACCACCGCCGACACGATCCCCAGCCGCGCCGGATAGGCATGTTCTGGATCCAGCAGGCATAGCAGTCCGAGTTGTGCGCCCTGCGCCATCAGCGGGACGCACACCGTCGCGACCGGCCCTGCATCGTCGGCGAGGTGCGGACAGACGGGTGTGTGCCCAAGTCCTGACTCGTGCACTTGGCCACGGCGGAGCGCCCAGCACGCATCCACCGATATCATCGCGGGCGGACTTAACGCCAGCGCGCCCCAATGCACGGCCAGTTCGGCATGGTCCTGCGAATTGCGGATCCGATAGATGCTTCCCGACACGCCAGGCAACAGGTTGGACAAGATGCCCTTGGTCAGTTGCAACGCTTCCTCGGGCGTCATGCAGCTCTGCAGCATGCTCCCGTATTCGGTCAACGCGCGCAGGTCGGCGCTGCCGCGCTCGACATGATCCAGGCCCACGCGCAATTGCTGGTTGGCGTCGGCGACGTCCTTCTCGGCCTGCGCGCGCCTACCAATCTCACCGCCCAACAGCCGGTACACGATCCAGATGACCAGCATCCCGATCGGAATGCCGAGCACGGCAAGCGCGAGCAGCAGGTTGCCACTGGCATTGGTGGATGTCCCCCGCTCCGCGAGCAATTCCCGCTCGGCATTGCGCATCGCCAGCGCTTGCTGGCGAATCGCGGTGGAGGCTGCAAAGACATCCCGGGTAATCGCGGCCTGCGCGGCGGCCAAGCCACCTTCGCGATAACGTCCCAAGGTGCGCAGGATCTGACGCGAGCGTTCGTCGATGCGTATCCATAGCGTTTGGGCATTGGCGAGCTGTGCGGGATTGTCAGCGACCAGCTTCAGAAGACGCGACTGGATATCCGGCAGGGTGGCGGTCGCGCTGCGATAGTCCGCCAGGTAGTCGGGGTCAGCGGTGAGCAGGTAGCCACGTTGCGCCGCTTCCGCATCGCGCAGGCGCGCCTCCAGTTCGTCGATCGTACCGATGACCTGGTGCGCATGCGAAACGGACGCCGCATCCGCGATCAGCCGCTGCGCGCCCAGCACGATGCCGACGCTGATGGCCATGAAGATGCAGGCAGCAGCCCACAGACCGAGGCGGCTGCGTTGGCGGATAAGGTTGGTCACGGGAATGGCGAACGCCGGGGGCTCATGCAGCTACTTAAGCAAGTTACGTGCCATATAGTACCAATTCGTGCTAGAGCCAGCCCTGCTGCCGCGCCAGCCGGTAGGCTTCAATTCGGTTTCCGACCCCCAACTTGCCAATCGCCTCGGACAAATAGTTCCGCACCGTCCCTTGCGAAAGATTCAGGTGCGTGGCGATTTCACCGGCGGATTGGCCCTCGCCGGCCAGCCGCAATACCTGCCGCTCACGGTCGTTGAGTGGATCGGCCTGACCCCACGCATCCAGTGCCAGCTGCGGGTCGATGGCACGGCCGCCCCTCGATACCTTGCGCAACGCCTCGGCCAGGTCTTCCGCGGGCGAGTCCTTGAGCAAGTAACCGCACACGCCTGCATCCAGTGCGCGGCGCAGGAAACCGGCCCGCCCGAAGGTGGTGACGATCACCACTTTCGTCGGCAATTCGTGGCGCTGGATGCGCTGCGCCAGTTCCAGCCCGGACAAGCCTGGCATTTCGATGTCGGTCACCAGCAGGTCGGGTTTCAGGCGTTGCAGGTCGCGCCATGCCGCTTCACCGTCCGCAGCCGCGCCGACAACTTCGAGGTCTTCTTCCAGCCCCAACAGTGCCGACAGCGCGCCGCGCACCATCGCCTGGTCCTCGGCCAGCAGGACGCGAATCACGCGGTCAGTCCTGCGCTGCCATGCGACGACGATCGTGGCATTACTTCGATGGCCTGATTGTCGTCGACCGACTCGATGTCTTTAATCGGCACTCGCACCAGCAGGCGGGTGCCGCCACCACGTGGCGATTCGATGCTGATGGTGCCGCCAAGTTCACGCACACGTGTGCGCATGCCAGCCAGGCCGTTGCCATCGGCATTGACCCCACCACGACCGTCATCGTGGATGATCAGTTGCAGTACATTGCCCTCGCGCGCGAACTGCATTTGCGCGCATGATGCCTGCGCGTGCCGGGTGATGTTGGTCGCCGCTTCACGCAAGACCAGCGACAAGCCGCGCTCGAGATACGGCGGCAGCCCGGCTGGTGGTGGCTGGTATTGCAGATGCACCTGCGAGCACTCCAGCATCAGACGCACGGAGGCCAGTTCCGCAGCGAGATCGGTCGAACGAATCCCGGTAACTGCGCTGCGTACTTCTGCCAGTGCGCTGCGTGCGACGCGTTCAGCATCCGCCATCTCACGACGCGATGCCTCCGGGTTGCGCTCGGACAACTTGCGCGCCAACTCAAGTTTCAAGGTGATCAGCGACAACGTATGGCCAAGCAAGTCATGCAGGTCGCGGCCGATGCGCTCGCGCTCGGCGGTCGCGGCCAGCCGGCGCACTTCGTCGTGCGACAACGCAAGCGCCGCGTCTTTTTCCTGGCTGGCATGTTCGACATTGATGATGACGCCGATGATCAGGGTCATCACCGGCACCCACAGCCACATCTGCATGGGATAGCCGATCCACGCGGCGACCCCGACATACACCGCGTTCATCGCCAGCAGCTGCAGGAGATAGTGACCCAGCGTTGAGCGGGATCGGGACACCCGCAACATCACGCAACCAAAAATGAAGTAGCTGAGGCCTGATGGATACCACCGCAACAACAGCAGGCTCAAGGCCGCCATGCCGAGCGCATAGCGCCAGCTGTTCCGACGTGGCGCGATCAGCACCTTTGCATACAGCCACAGGAATATCGGGTAGGACAGCAATGTCAGCGCCGCCCAACGCACGTCGTAGCCGTCGTTCAGAAGCGGGGTGATGAACACCCAAAGCGACCACAACAGATGCACGTAATCCGTCCACTGGGACTTGCCGCGGCGGATCTCATCGGCCGCGGCCGAGTCCGCAGCGGGGACAAACTTCTGGCGCAACCATGCCGGCACGTTCATGCGTGCATCCTACGATAGCTGCGGAGTACTGCCGCTTGCCTCAACCATTGCGGCGCAAGCGGCGTGCCGCCAGCCACAGGAAGCCAACGGTGAAGCCACACAACACCAGCACATGCTGCAGGATCGGTGCGTGGGTCACGCCCAAGGCATGCAGCGCAACCTGGTCCAAGTGATAGCTGGGCCACATCGGCGCGATGCGTTGCAGGGTCGTTGGCAGCACCTGCAACGGCACCCACAAGCCCGACAGGAACGACATCGGCAGGTACACCAGATTGAGCATGCCGGGTGCGCCCTGACCCTTGATCAAAGTGCCGACCAACATGCCCAACGCGCAGAACGGCAACACACCCAGCGTGCCAGTGAGCAGGAGCGCGGCGGCTTGTCCCATCGTGATGGATACGTGCGCCATGCCCACCGCCAACACCAGCAGCAACAGGATGACCGCAGCAGCCGCCATCATCGCCATCAACATCTTGCCGAGTAGATACGCGGCGGGCGGCATCGGCAACGCGCGCTTGAGAGTTAGCAGGCCGTTGTCGCGCTCCGATGCAAGCGATACCCCGAAGCCGAACAGCCCCGGACTCATCACCCCGAACGTGCCGTAGCTCGCAAGCAGATACGTGGCCATGCCGGAGGCATTCGCACGTGCCAAGACCACCCCGAACATCAAGTAGAACGCGGTGGGAAACAGGATCACCGGCAACAGGAAGCCGGGGTTGCGCAGATAACGCAGGATCTCGCTGCGCGCTTCCTGCATATACGCGTTGATGACGCGTGCGCGCGGCATCGCGTTGGTCGTTGGTTGGATTGCGGTGGTCGTGATCACGGTATTCATCACGCGGCTTCCTGCAGGGCGGCGACGGCACTGTCATGGGCGATCGAATCGTCGCGGGTGAGTTCGGTGAAGGCTTCGGCCAGGCCGGCGGCGCGCACTTCCAGGCCGCTAAGCGTGATGTCCTGCGCCAGCAACCGGCGCACCAGCAGTTCCGGATGTTCGGTTGACAGGCACAGGCGTTCGCCATCAACGCGTGCTTCGGCGACTTCCGGCCATGCCTGCAATTCTTGCAAGGTCAGCCTAGTCGAACACCAGACCCGCTTGAAGGCAATTCGCGCACGCAACGCATCCACACTGCCTTCGCTGATGATCCGACCGCGCGCCATCACGCATACCAGGTTCGCCAGCGCTTCAGCTTCTTCAAGGTAATGCGTAGTCAGCACCACTGAATTGCCTTCGGCCACCAAATGGCGAATCGCAGCCCACAATTTCTGTCGCGCATCGATGTCCATGCCGACCGTAGGTTCGTCCAGGAACAACAGGCGCGGGCGCCCGCATAGCGCGATCGCGAATTGCACGCGACGTTGCTGGCCACCGGACAATTTGCCGTAGGGGAGCTTCAGCAAATCGGTGACACCGGCGAGGTCCGCGCTTTCGGCGACACTGCGCGGGTTCGGGTAATAGCTCGCGGCCAAACGAATCAACTCGCCGACGCGCAGGGTTGGCGGCAATGCTGCGTCCTGCAGCATCACGCCGATGTTGCGGCGTGCGCGGATGTCCTGCGGATCCAGGCCAAACAAGCTGACCTCGCCAGCATCGGCGCGGATCAAGCCGAGCAGAAGTCCAATGGCGGTGGTCTTGCCTGCACCATTCGGGCCCAACAGCGCGAGTAGTTCACCCTCGCGCAAACTCAGGTCGATGCCGTCCAGCGCGCGCAGCTTGCCGTAGGACTTGCTGACGCCCTGCAGGCGCGCCAGCACGCCGCGACCAACGCCAAGCGCATGATCAAGGGAATTGCCGCCGTCGATCATGATGTTGCTCCTGCCAAGTGTGCAGCGACGATACGACCCTGCCTGCCGATGTGGCAGTCGCTGCCATCACCTCATTGGCATGACAACCGTCAGGTGACCGCGGCGATGGCGTGCACTAGCCTGCACGCACTGCCCGCATCTATGGCTTTTCGCATTGGCGGCCACGTGTAACAGCCGTCACACTCGGGTCTTAACCGTTTCCGGAATAGGTTCTTGATGAGCACGCTTGCATGAGCACGACCAACGCCGACCTGCTGAAGTCCCTGAAGATCGACCGCAGTGCACCGCCACCGCCCGCATCGAAGCGTGGGCTGTGGATCGCGCTCGCTGTTGTTGCGGTCCTCGTGATGCTGGCAATCGCCGGTTGGGCTTTGTTCGTGCGCGACAAGGGCGTGGCCGTGCAGACCGCGGACGTGGTCGCGATTGGCAACGGCGGCGGCAGCGCCTCGGTGCTGGACGCCACCGGGTATGTGGTCGCGCGGCGGATGGCCACGGTGTCGTCCAAGATCACCGGCAAGGTGCGCGAAATCATGATCGAGGAAGGCCAGCGGATCGAAGCCGGCCAGGTGATGGCGACGCTTGACCCGATCGATGCCGACGCGCAGCGTGACCTTGCCGCATCGCAGCTGCTTGCATCGCAAAGCCAGATCGAAAGCGTGCGCGCACAACTCCGGGACGCTGAAACCAACGCAAGGCGCTTGGGTGCCTTGGTCGGGCAGAAGCTGGTCTCACGCGCGCAATACGACCAAGCGGTGTCGCAGCGCGATGCGTTGCGGGCGCAGGTCAACACGGCGCAGCGCAACGCACAGGTTGCCCGAGACTCCTTGCGGATCGCCGAGCACAGTGTGGACAACACCATCGTGCGCGCGCCGTTCGCAGGCGTGGTGATTGCCAAGGCTGCGCAGCCGGGCGAGATCGTCTCGCCGTTGTCCGCCGGCGGCGGCTTCACCCGCACCGGCATTGGCACCATTGTCGACATGGATTCGCTTGAGGTCGAAGTAGACGTCGGCGAAGCCTTCATCGGCCGGGTCAAGCCGGGCATGCCGACCGAAACCGTGCTCAACGCGTATCAAGACTGGAAGATCCCGGGCAAGGTCATCGCGATTATTCCCACCGCCGATCGCGGCAAAGCGACGGTCAAGGTGCGCGTGGGAATAGCTGCGAAGGACGCACGCATCGTCCCCGACATGGGCGCGCGGGTCAGTTTCCTGGAAGCGACCAAGCCTGTGCAGCCCGAAGCGAAGCCCGGCGTGTTGGCACCTGCGTCCGCAATCGTCCAGCGCGATGGCAAGGATGTGGCTTTCGTGGTCGAAGGCGAACAGGTCAAGGCCCGCACCTTGAGGCTCGGCCGCACCTTGGGCGATGACCGCGAAGTCCTGCAAGGCCTGACCGGCGGCGACAAGGTCGTGATTGATCCGTCCGACAAGCTGGTGGATGGCGCCCGCGTGCGCCTGGCCAGTGAGAAAGATGACGCTGCCGCGAACAACGAATAACGATCCGGTTTTCCGCACGACCATTCCTTCGACCGTGGGAATGGCAGACCAAACAACGCATCCACACGGAGCACGCGCGACCATGTCCACCCTCGTCAGCATCCGCAACCTGCACAAGACCTATCAACGTGGCCCCGAAAAGGTCGACGTGCTCAACGGGATCGACATCGACATCGAGGAAGGCGATTTCGTCGCCTTGATGGGGCCGTCGGGTTCCGGCAAGACCACGCTGCTCAACTTGATCGGCGGACTGGATTCGCCCACGGCTGGCAGTATTGATATTGCCGGGACCCAGATCGAAAAGCTGGGCTCCGGCCAGCTGTCGCAGTGGCGCAGCAACAATGTCGGTTTCGTATTCCAGTTCTACAACCTGATGCCGACGTTGACCGCGCAGAAGAACGTCGAACTGCCGCTGCTGTTGACCAAGCTGTCCGCCGCGCAACGCAAGCGCAATGCGGAAGTCGCGCTGCAGCTGGTGGGCCTGCCCGATCGCGGCAAGCATCGCCCGAACGAACTCTCGGGTGGCCAGCAGCAACGCGTGGCGATTGCCCGCGCGATTGTCTCCGACCCGACGATTCTCATTTGCGACGAACCCACCGGCGACCTGGACCGCGCATCGGCCGAGGAAATCCTGCGCTTGCTGCAGACGCTCAATCGCGAGCACGGCAAGACCATCGTGATGGTCACCCATGACCCGAAGGCCGCCGAGTACGCGACGCATACCCTGCATCTGGACAAGGGCACCCTGGTCGAGCAGATCGATCACGCGGCATAAGCGGAGGCAGTCATGAAATACCTGCACCTGATCTGGGCCGCGCTGTTCCGCAGCAAGACCCGCACATTGTTGACACTGCTCTCGGTGATCGCCGCGTTCCTGCTGTTCGGAATGCTCGATTCAGTTCGCGTGGCGTTCAATTCCGGCGGCCAGGTCGCCGGCGCCAACCGGATGATCACCTCCTCAAGGCTGTCGATCACGCAGATGCTGCCTTACAGCCTGGTCGATCAGGTCCGCGCCACGCCTGGCGTCAAGCAAGCGTCGTATGCCGCGTGGTTTGGCGGCATCTACCGGGACCCGAAGAATTTCTTCCCGAACTTCGCGGTCAGCCCCGATTACATGGACCTGTATCCGGAATTCAAGCTGCCGGCGGCGCAGAAGAAGGCATGGCTGGACGACCGCACGGGCGCGATCGTGGGTGAAGCGCTGGCGAAACGGTTCGGCTGGAAGGTGGGCGACAGCATCCCGCTGCAGGCGACCATTTTCCCGACCAAGGGCAGCAATGACTGGGCGTTCACGCTGCGCGGCATCTACAAGGTCGCCGACCCGAAACAGAAGGGCCAGGAAAACGTGATGTTCTTCCACTGGAAGTATTTCGACGAAGCCAACGACTACGTCAAGGGCAAGCTCGGCTGGTTCGTGGTCGCACCCGATGGCGACAACGCGGATCGCGTCGCGCATGCGGTCGACAAGCTCAGCGCGAATTCCGACCACGAAACCAAGACCCAGAGTGAGGCGTCCTTCAATCAATCGTTCGCCAAGCAGTTCGCGGACATCGGATTGATCGTGACCGGGATCATGGGTGCGGTGTTCTTCACCCTGCTCTTGCTGACCGGCAACACCATGGCGCAGGCCGTGCGCGAGCGCATACCGGAGCTCGCGGTCTTGAAGACGATTGGCTTCTCTAACCGCAGCGTGCTGTGGCTGGTGCTGGGGGAGTCAGTGCTGCTGGTGGTGCTGGGCGGCATGATCGGACTCGGCATCGCCGCAGTGCTGGTGCCCGCGGTCACCGCCGCGAGTGGCGGCATGATCCAGTTGCCGGGAATGCTGACCCAGACCTGGCTGACCGGGCTGCTGCTGATGTTGGTGATCGGCGTCATCGTCGGCTTGCTGCCGGCGGTGCGCGGGATGCGGCTGAATATCGTCGATGCGCTGGCTGGCCGATAACAGGACGAATGACATGACACGATTCAAGGGATTCTTCGCCGGCCTGTTGACAGTGCTGGCGCTGGTTGCAGGCTTGGCGGTCTGGATCATGCTGCCCTGGTACGCGGTGGCCGGTTTGGTGGTGCTGATCGCGCTGTGGTTGCTGCTGACCCGCAGCGGCAAGCTGGCACGGGCGGCGACCTCCATCGGCATCGCCGGCCTGCCGCAGCGTTGGGGCGCGTCGCTGGTCATCGTGGTTGGCATCGCGGGCGTGGTCGGCGTGCTGGTGGCGATGCTGGCGATGGGCGCAGGTTTCAAGGCAACGTTGGACAAGACCGGCGGCGACGACACCGCGATCATCCTGCGCGGGGGCTCGCAGGCCGAAACCAATTCGGTGATCAGCCGCGACCAGGTGCCGCTGATTGGCGGGCTCGCGGGCATTGCCAAGGGTGCGGACGGCAAGCCGCTGGCGTCGCCGGAACTGTCGCAGGTGGTCAACTTGCCGGCGATGTCCGATGGCAACGATGTCAACGTGCAGTTCCGCGGCGTGGGCGAATCCGCATGGGCATTGCGGCCCAAGCTGAAGATCATCGAAGGTCGCAAGTTCAATGCCGGTCTGCGCGAGATTGTCGTCGGTGACGGGGCGCGGCGTCAGTTCCGCGGCCTCGGAGTGGGCAAGCAGCTCAAGCTGGCCAACCAACAATGGACCGTGGTCGGCGTGTTCAAGGCGGGCGACTCGCATGACTCCGAACTGTGGGCCGACGCCGAAGTCCTCGGCCCGGCGTATCAGCGCAGTTCGTACCAGTCGCTGACCGTCAAGCTGGATGGCAAGGATGGCTTCAAGCGACTCAAGGCCGCGCTGGCCGCAGATCCCCGGCTGAAACTCGACATCGAAACCACGCATGACTATTACGCCAAGCAATCGCAAGGCCTGACCAAGCTGATCAATATTCTCGGCACGGTGATCGGCACGATCATGGCCATCGGTGCGGTATTTGGTGCGCTGAATTCGATGTACGCGGCAGTGGCTGGCCGCGCGCGAGAAATCGCGACGATGCGTGCACTCGGCTTCCGCGGCCTGCCAGTGGTCACCGCGGTGATGCTGGAAACCATGCTGTTGGCACTGCTGGGCGGGCTATTGGGCGCCGGCCTCGCGTGGCTGGTGTTCAACGGCTACACGGTCAGCACGCTGGGGCAGAACTTCAGCCAGGTGGTGTTCCAGTTCCGCGTCTCGCCTGAGCTGCTGTGGACTGGCCTGAAGTGGGCACTCGGTATTGGACTGGTTGGCGGATTGTTCCCGGCATTGCGCGCAGCGCGACTGCCGGTGACCGAGGCGCTACGCGCCGCCTGAACCCCTCTTCTTTCAGCCTTTGGCAACGCCCGTCGCGTTCGCGCGGCGGGCCCGCAGCAAGCCATCACCGGCGAAGATCGCCAGCGCAATCCAGATGCAAGTAAAGCCGATCACGCGCTCGCGACCGAAGGGCTCGTGGAACACCAGCACGCCGATCAGCAATTGCATCGTCGGCGCGATGTACTGCAACACGCCGACCATGGAAAACGGAATCCGTTGCACCGCATCCGCAAACCCGATCAACGGCAGCGCGGTCAGCGCGCCGCCCAATATCAACAACGCAGCGACTTGCCAGCCCCAGCCCGCGGTGGCCCCGTGCGCGATGAAGCCGCCATCGCCATGCAGTTCACCCCACGCCACCATCAACAGTGCCGGCAGGAACAGGTACAGGCTCTCCACGCCAAGCCCGCGCACGGGCGGAACGCCAACGAGTTTGCGCACCAATCCGTATGTGCCGAACGACACCGCCAAGCTCAACGCGATCCACGGAAAGCTGCCGTAGTTGAAGGTCAGCCACAGCACGCCACCCGCGGCAATCGCAACCGATAGCCACTGCACGCGGTTGAGCCGCTCATGCAGCAGCGCGACGCCGAGCACCACGTTGAACAGCGGATTGATGAAATAACCCAAACTGGTTTCGACCACATGGCCGGCATTCACCGCCCAGATGTACAGGCCCCAATTAGCCGCGATCAAGCCGCCGCTCAACGCCAGCATCCACGTCGCGCGCGGATGCGCCAGCGTTTCGCGCAACCAACTGTGGCCGTATTTCCATAGTAGCCAGCCGACCACCAGCAATGTGCTCCAGATGATCCGGTGGGCGATGATCTGCAGCGACGGCACCGACTTCAGCAGGTGCCAGTAAAGCGGCATCAAGCCCCACAGCACGAACGACGCGACCGCCACCCACAGCCCGCGCCTGTCCAGGCGCGCGGTGCTCATGTTGGCACGCCCGCATTCTTTGGCTTGCGCGCCTTGGCCAAGGTAATCGCGACCACGCCGAGCAGGATCACGCCCATGGCGACCAACTCATGCATGCCGAAACGCTCATGCACCAACCACGCGCCGAGTGCCACTGCGATCGCCGGATTGACGTAGGCGTAGCTGCCGGCCAGTGCAGGACGCACGTGGTGCAGCAACCAGACGTAAGCGGAAAAACCAATGATCGAACCGAAGACCACCAGATAGGAAAATGCACCCAGGCCGCTTGCGGTGGGGATGCCGTGGAAGCGTTCGCCCAGCACCGTCCCGACGATGCACATCGCCACGCCGCCGCAAAGCATCTGCGCGGCAGCCGCCATGAACGGCGATGGCAAATCGCGCCCACGGCTCCAGATCGAACCGAAGGACCACGCTAACGACGCGACCAACAGCGCGATCAAGCCGCGCGGCGCAGCAATCAGGCTACTACCTGCATTGAGCCAGACCACGCCAAGGAAACCGATGCCCAGGCCAACCCATTCAAGACGGGTTGGGCGGTCGCCGCGCATGGCCGCGAACACGCCCATCCACAACGGCGCGGAGGCCACGGCGACGGCCGCAATGCCCGATGGCACCGTGGTTTCCGCCAGGTTCACCATGCCGTTGCCGAGCAGCAGCAGCAACAGGCCCATAACCGCGGTGTTGCGCCACTGGGGAAGCGTCGGCATCGGCACGCCGCGCCAGCGCAGCACGGCGAACATCAATGCGCCGGCGATGATGAATCGGATCCCGCCCAGCAGGAATGGCGGGAAGCCGCCCTCGAGCGCGAGGCGGATGCCAAGATAAGTCGATCCCCAGATCAGGTAGACCGCAGCCAACGCGATAGCCACGCGCGAGCCTGCCGAATGTTCCGTGCCGTGCATCGCGCCAGTCCCCGTGCGTTGCCGTTGCGTTGTCGATTAAAGGCCCGCCTATTCGGAGCCCGAAAAACACAACGGGCGCCATGATGGCGCCCGCCTTGATTCATGGGTGCGTGTGCTACCTCAATCCACCCAGTGGCCGGCGCTGTGCGACTCCGGCAGGACCTGGGCCGACAGCTTGGCATCTGCATTGAGCAGGCCGATCGCATCGCCCAGGATGGCCGCCGACTCACGCAGCAACGGATCGGTGACTTTTTTTGCGGCCATGTCACGCGCCGCGTCCTGCGCCACGTTGCGCTCGCTCTCCTGCAGGCCGTCA
>JBDSGA010000287.1:0-4629 GCA_039919235.1 Thermomonas sp.
CTCCCGTACGAGTTTCTTGGAACGGTTTCAAACAGAATAATCAATGAGATACGCGGTGTATCGCGTGTTGTTTATGACATATCTGGCAAGCCGCCTGCCACGATTGAGTGGGAATGAGGTGACTGAAGTGCGTTCCGCGGAGCCGTCGCGTGACGTATTGGCGGCGTCCATTGAAGATGAACAACGGATGCGCCTAGCGCTGGCGCTCGCCGAGCGCGCTCAACGCGAGGACGACGAGATCCCCGTCGGTGCGTTGGTCGTCGATGCCGCCGGAAACGTCATCGGCGAGGGTTGGAACCGCAACATCGCCGAGCACGATCCCAGCGCGCATGCCGAGATCGTGGCGATGCGCAAGGCGGGGCAGGTGCTTGGTAACCACCGGTTGGTTGATTGCACGTTGTACGTGACGCTGGAGCCGTGCGTGATGTGCGCCATGGCTCTGGTGCATGCACGCATCGCGCGCGTGGTGTTCGGCACCTTTGATCCCAAGACCGGCGCGGCGGGCAGCGTGTTCGACTTGCTCACCGATCCACGCCATAACCATCGCGTCGAAGTCGTGGGCGGTGTATTGGGCGAGCAAGCGGGCGCGATGTTGACCGCCTATTTCAGGGCGAAGCGCGACAAGTCCTGACGGAGCAGTGACGCGGATCAACCCCTGCGCCGCAACATTTCCTGATCCAATTCCAGATCAAAACTCCGCACGGCCAAGCTGACTTCACGCCACATCGAAAAACTGGCGGCCAGCAGGAACAGCACGCCAAGTACGGCCATGATCGTGGGTACGGCGCCTAGCCGGAATCCAGAAAACGCGTCCATCGCAAGGGCCAGGCTGGTGCCGACAAAACTCGCCAGCGCGCCGTACAGGAGGCGACACGCGCGTAAGACGAGATGAGCGCGCTGACGATGCCGGCGGATTTGCGCTTCGCGTTCGGAACGATCCGGCGCATCCTGTTCCCATGCCACGATCAGTCCCCGCAGGCGGTCCACCACGCGCGCCATTCGGCTGTTAGCCGACATCAGCAATGAAGCAGTTGCAGTCAGGAAGAACGCCGGGGCCAGCATCGCGGTCAGGATGGCGTAGTGGCCCATTGCGTTGGTGGCGGTCTGCAGCATGACGGTTCCCCTGGATGAGCCGGTATCATGCCCTGACCTCATCGGGCAGGTGAACAGATGATCTCGAACGGCATGACAGACAATCCCAACGATCGCCTGGTTTGGATCGACCTGGAGATGACCGGGCTTGATACCGACCGCGACGGCATCCTGGAAATTGCGACGGTTGTAACAGATGGGCAGCTGAATTTCCTGGCGGAAGGACCGGACTTGGCAATCGCGCATCCGTTGGCAACGCTGGAAGCGATGGACGACTGGAACCGTAACCAGCATGGCAAGTCCGGTTTGTGGGCACGCGTGCTGGAGCAAGGTGTACCGCTTGCAGAGGCCGAAGCAAGCACGATTGCCTTCTTGCACCAATGGGTACCGGCGAAAGCCTCGCCGATGTGCGGCAATTCGATCTGCCAGGACCGCCGTTTCATGCATCGGCTGATGCCGACGCTCGAAGGCTATTTCCACTATCGCAACCTCGATGTCAGCACCATCAAGGAGCTTGCGCGGCGCTGGTCGCCTGTCGCGACCGACGGATTCCACAAGCAGTCCGCGCATACCGCGTTGAGCGACGTGCGCGATTCAATCGACGAGCTGCGGCATTATCGGCAGTTCATGGGCACCTTGGCCGGATTACCGGCGCACTGAGGCGCAACGTGGAGCCATGAATCGGATGCAGGGGGCGTCCCGACACAGCCGATCACCACGCGGGTGGCACTCGTGGTTATGCCTGTTGCTTCTGTTTGCATTGCTTCCTATGGGCAGCGCGGCTGCGCAAGACAAGCCGTTGTCTGCGTACTTCCGCGAAACCTGGACCACCCGCCAGGGACTGCCGCACAACCAGGTCAATGCGATTGCACAATCGCCGGACGGCTATCTGTGGCTGGGTACCTGGGAAGGCCTGGTGCGTTACAACGGCCTGGAATTCCACGTGTTCGATCGTGGCAATACCCCGGCGCTCAAGGACAACGGCGTGCGCTCGGTGCGCACGACGGCGGATGGCGCGGTGGTGGTCGGCACGTCGCGTGGCGGCGTCAGCATCCTGCGAGGCGACCACTGGCGCACATGGTTGATGAAAGATGGCTTGTCCCAGGAAGAGGTCATGGATGCCCTGGTCGACAAGCAGCAGCGCTTGTGGGTCGCCACCGAGAGCGCCGGGGTTACCCGGATCGATATCGACCATGACAAGGCGAAGCCGACCTATTTCAACAGCCGCAACGGACTGCCATCCGATGTGATCTACGGCTTGCTGCTGGACCGCGAAGGCAGCGTCTGGGTAGCCACGGCATCCGGTCTTGTCCATTTCGTCGGGGATCGCCCGGTGGTGTATGCCTCGGCGGCGGGATTGCCGGATGCACCGATTTTCCGCGTGATCCAGGACGCCGCCGGTACCTTGTTCGTCGGCACCGAGCGCGGGGTGTATCGGCGAACGGCGGATCGCTTCGTCCTGCAATCGCCTGACTTGCCTGTCGATGGCGTGCCAAGCCTTGCGGTGGATGCATCCGGCAATCTGTGGGTGGGGACAGTCAACAACGGTTTGCTGCGGGAACGCGCATCGAGCCTAGAACACTTCACCAGCTTGCGTGGATTGCCCAACAACCGTGTGGCGGCTTTGCTGGTGGATCGCGAGGGCAGCATCTGGGCAGGCACCAATGCCGGTCTGTTGCGGCTCAGCGATGCGCCGTTCAGTACTTTCAATCGGGACCAGGGGCTCAGCGATGATTATGTGCGTGCGCTTGCCGAATCCCGCGACGGATCGATCTGGATCGGCACCAGTCGAGGCTTGAACCAGTGGCGCGACGGGAAGCTGCAGGCGAGCTACTCCAGTGATGACGGACTGCCCAGCGACTCGATCCTGAGCTTGCTGGAAGATCGTGACGGCAGCTTGCTTGCGGGGACGTACACCGCAGGCGTATTGCGATTGCGTAATGGCAAAGTGGTGGCGCAGTACGACCGTGCGCACGGCATGCCGGCAAGTAACCAAATCCGCGCGCTGGCGCAGCAGCCGGATGGAACGCTATGGATTGGCAGCAATCGTGGGCTGGTCCGCATGCGCGACGGCAAGTTCACCTATTTCGGTATCGACCAAGGGTTGCCACGCGAGTTCATCATTTCCCTCAGCGTCGCCCGCGACGGCAGCCTATGGGTCGGTACTGCGAATGGCGCCGCGCACATTGTCGGCGACAAGGTCACGGCCGTGGACTTGCGCGGCGTGAATGGCGCCCAGGATGTCTTCGACTTCCATGAGGACGCCGATGGCACCTTGTGGATCGCCACCGACCGTGGCCTCATCCGCTATCGCAACGGCAAGTTGCAGGTGCTGGGCCTGCCGCAGGGATTGCCGATCGACACCCTGTTCGAGGTGATCGACGATGAGCGTGGCAGCCTGTGGTTGACGTCCAACCGCGGCGTGTTACGGATCGGTCGGGCTGATGCGGAGGCTGTCCTGGCGGGCAGCAAACCCACCTTGACCGTGAACCATTTCGGTGAGGCCGACGGCTTGACGAGCAGCCAATGCAATGGCGGCGCCGGACCGGCTGCCTTGCGCGATGCGGGTGGGCGCATCTGGGTGGCGACGGCCGGTGGCGCTGCGGTCGTGGATCCTGCCAAGCTCGACAAGTACCGCCGTGAGTTACCGCCCGTGGTCATCGAGGAGGTGTTGGCGAACGATCAGGAAGTGTCCATCGATTCGCCGATGCGCTTGCCGGCGGGCACCCGCAAGCTTGAATTCCACTATGCAAGCCTGACCTTCAAATTCCCACGTTTCATCCGCTATCGTTATCGGCTGGATGGCCTGGAGCATGAGTGGAATGAGCGCGGCAACCAGCGCGTCGCCCAGTACACCAACCTGCGCCCCGGGCACTACCGTTTCCTGGTCAATGCCTCACTGCCAGGCCTCGGCATGGGCTGGAGCAAGGACACCACCTCGGTCGAGATTGAAATCAAACCGATGCTCTGGCAGCAGGCGTGGTTTGTGCCGCTGCTTTTGGTCTTGGCGGGCGTGCTGGTCGCGGGCTTGTATCGCTGGCGGCTAGGACGCTTGCGTCAGCGCTCGGTCGAACTGGAAGCCCTCGTCGAGCAACGCACCAGCGATTTGCGTGACCGCACCGACCGCTTGCTGGAGTCGGACACGGAAAAAACCGTGCTGCTGGAAAAACTTCGGGAGCACGCCGAGGCGTTCGAGCGCCAGGCACGCGAGGATGCACTGACTGGGCTGGCCAATCGCCGCAGCATGGATGAAGTGCTTGCACGCGCATTTGCCGACTCAGTGGCGAAGGGCCGCCGCCTCAGCGTCGCGCTGTTCGATATCGATGAGTTCAAGCGGATCAATGACGGCTATTCACATGCCGCGGGCGATGAGGCATTGATCGCAGTTGCTCGCGCCATGCGCGAGGAGTTGGGCGGGCTGGAGATGCTGGCGCGGTGGGGCGGCGAAGAATTCGTTGTGATGTTCAAAGGCTTGCCGCTGGATGAGGCCCGGCATCGTTGCGAGCGATTGCGTTGGGCGGTGGAACGGCTGGATTG
>JBDSGA010000288.1:0-5502 GCA_039919235.1 Thermomonas sp.
AGCCCTGAATCAACCCAAGGACTTCCATATGCCCCTGCGCCGCTCGAACCTGGCCATCATCCTGGCCACTGCCCTTGCTTTCGGAATACCGATGACCTCATCCGCCAATCCACAATCGTCCCCTGCCTACAGCATGCAGGCTGACAGTACGCTGTTGTCGGTTTCGGCCAGCGCAGATGCCAAGCGAGTCCCTGATGTCGCCAGCATCTCCGCAGGCGTCGTGACCCAGGCCGCGGATGCGAACGCTGCCATGCGCGCCAATGCGACGAAGATGGACAAGGTGATGGCCGCGATCAGGTCAGCCGGGATCGCAGAACGCGATGTCCAGACCAGCGGCATCAACCTCAATCCCGAGTACAAATACGCGGACAACGTTCCGCCGCAAATCACCGGCTACCAGGCCAGCAACACCGTCAACATCAAGGTGCGCGACCTTTCCAAGCTGGGCAAGGTGCTGGATACGCTGGTCGAACAGGGCGCGAACCAGGTCAATGGGCCCAATTTCGAGGTCGACAAGCCAGACGAGGCCTATGACGAAGCCCGCGTCGACGCACTGAAGAAAGCGCAAGCACGCGCACAGACGTATGCCGATGCCCTGGGCCTGAAGGTTCGCCGGATCGTCAGCATCAGCGAAGGTGGGGCCAGTTTTCCAAGGCCGATGCCGATGGTGCGAGCGATCGCTGCCGACGCGAGCTTCGCCAAGGAAACCTCGGTCGCCCCTGGCGAAACCACGCTGTCGGTGAGCCTTGATGTCGTGTTCGAGCTTGGGCGTTGACCATGGCGCGCGCACCTGTCGATGGGGACCACGTTCCCGCGTCGCACCCGGATCCCGGGTGCAACACCGGCTACGCGGAGCCCAAGCCAAAAAACAAGGAACAGGCGCACATCCCGGGTGCCAAGCAGCCGCCAGGGAATGAAGAAGGCGGGCTTGAGCACGCACCAGATCCCGCCATCTGAGTGCACGCTTGGCAAATGCCATTCACAACGCCCGCCCAGCGGGCGTTGTCTTTTGTGGAGGATCAGGCCTCCCATTCGTCTGCCGTGATCAACCAGACGTCGCCACTGACTTGCCATGCGCATGCAGATGGAACAGGTTCAAAGCGTGCATCGGCCGCGTGCGATCCAACAGGATCAACCCCTTTGTTCGCGCCGGACCGTTGCACAGGTTGTGTACTTCGACAATGCACCCTGACAGGAGGTTGACCATGGCTCGCCAAACACCCCAATCACGCCCGCACCCACTCGCCCACGCAATGCCCCGGTCTGCCGGTTTTGCATTGCTGCGGCCGGCTTCCAAGCCCGACCTCGATGCCACCCGCATCCTGACCATGAGTGGCACGATTGCCATCAACCTGCTTGCCATGGGTCTGCTGATGATGCCGCTGGCGATGCCGCCACCCGCTATCGATGTGGCTGCACCCAGTCATGATCCGGTCGTGCGGCAAATCGAGAGAGAAAAGCCTGTGCCGGTGGAGTTCGTCGAGAAAATCAAGGTGCCGACCACGCCGACGAAACCGATCCAGCAGCAGGTGGTGACGCCGCGCCACTTCGAAGCAAACAGTGTCGCCATCAGCGAGACGGGCACTGAGCAAGTCATCGCTGACACGATCACCGAAAGCACGGGTCCCACCACCGACATGGGCACGTCTGTTTCCAGCGCGCCAAGCGCCGTGCAGCTCGAATACCTGTCAGCCCCAGCACCGAACTATCCGCGCGGCGCCCTGGCCCGTCAGATTGAAGGCACCGTGCTGTTGCAGGTACTGGTCGGCATCGACGGACGGCCGCTTGAAGTGACGGTGTCGCAAACCAGTGGCAACCGCGATCTGGACGAAGCCGCGCGCAGCCAGATCCTCAAGCGCTGGAGCTTCCGGCCGGCGATGAAGAACGGACAGGCGGTGCAGGCAATCGGCTTGGTGCCGATCGCCTTCAACCTGCGCAACTGAAACGGATGCGTTTCAGGCTGTAGCGTTGAAGTTGGCGTGACAGTTTGTGGCGGTTGCCCGGATCAACTCGCGAGCGCGAGGTCCGGGCCACCGATCATTGCCTGCAACGTGCTGAGGATGCTGTCCGCGCCGTAGGGTTTCTGCAGGACGGCGCAGTCGCTGTACTTGTCGGGTATGCCGTCCTTGCCATAGCCGGACGTGAAGACCAACGGCACACCACGCGTCAGCAGAACTGCGGCAAGTGGGAACACCTCCACGCCAGCCAAATTGATGTCGAGGATCGCGGCATCAATCCGGTGCTCACCTTCCAAGTAAAACTGCGCCACGAGCTCCAAAGCCTTGGGCAGGCGCGCGGCTTTGAGTACGTGATAGCCGGCGTCGCCAAGGATGTCCTCGAGCATCATCGCCAGATTCATTTCGTCCTCGACCATCAGGATTGTGGTCATGCCGTTTCCTCGCGCGTGGGAAGTGGGATGTCGATGCAGCAGACCAAACCTGTCGGTTCGAACGCCAGTGTTGCCTCGCCATCAAGTTGCATCGTCAGGCCCTCGGTGATCAGGCGTGAGCCGAAGCCCTTGCGCTGCGGCGGAACCACGGGCGGCCCGTCGTGTTCGCGCCACTGCAAGCGAAGGCGGGTTTCGCCATCCGCAGGGCGTGTGTCCCACTCCACCAGGATGCGGCCTTCAGGCACTGACAGCGCCCCATACTTGCCGGCATTGGTAGCCAATTCATGCACGGCCATCGCCAGTGCAAGCGCGGTTTCGGGATCCAGTTGCACGTCCCCGCCGGCGAGATCCGCACGACCTTTGCCGGTGTGGTCGTAAGGGGCCAACTCGCTGGCGATGATTTCGCGCAGGCCAACGCTGCTCCACGCATCCGCGGCCAGCAGGTTGTGGGTGTTGGACAGGGCCATCAGCCGTGACATGAACGCCGGTTTGAAGTCAGCCAGCGTCTGCGCGCTGGACAGGGTCTGCAAGGCGATGGCCTGTACGCTGGCCAGGCTGTTCTTGACCCGGTGGTTGAGCTCCTGGAGCATCAGGTTCTTGTGCGCGTCGGCGCGCTTTTGCCCGGTGATGTCGCGGGCGATGGCGGAACCCGCGACCACGCGGCCGGACCCATCCTTGACCGGCGAGCAGCTCAGCGCGATCTGGATCACCGAACCGTCCTTGTGCCGCCAGCTCATCTCGGTTTCGGCCAAACCGGACGTCGCCTGGCATGAGTCAAGCAGTTCCCGAAGCTGCCCCTGATCTTCACTCGGGGCAACCTTCAACAGGCTCTGGCGCAGCATTTCCGCCTTGGAGTAGCCCAGCAGCCGCTCGGCGCCATGGTTCCAGCTGTCGATGATGCCATCCAGGCTGTGGCCGATGATCGCGTCCTTGGATGAGGCAATGATCGCCCCGAAACGGCTGCATTCCAGTTCGTAGGCCTTGCGCTCGCTGACGTCGACGAAGGTCAGCACGACGCCGTCGATGCGGTTGTCGGTGGTCCGGTAGGGCGTCATCCGCAACATGTAGGTCTTGCCGGTTTCCGGACTCTCGAGTTCGCGTTCACGGGGCGCCAGCGTGCGAAGAACCTGCTTCACATCCTGCTGCAGGTCGGGATAGTCCAGGCGCGCGACAATGTCGGTGATGGGTCGGCCACGGTCGCCCTCGCGCAGGTTGAACACGTCGGTGGTCGGCGGGGTGAAGCTCTTGATCTGCAGCTGGGTGTCCAGGAACAGGGTAGCGATGTGTGTGCTGTCCATCAGGTTCTGCAGATCGTTGTTCAGATCGTGCATGGTCTCGTTCTTGCTATTGACCTCGCTATTGACGGTGTGCAGCTCCTCGTTGATTGACTGCATTTCCTCCTTGGAGGTCTCCAGTTCCTCGTTGGATGACTGCAGTTCCTCGTTGACCGACTGATATTCCTCGTTGGTGGATTTCATCTCCTCATTGAGGGTCTCCAACTGGTCAATCGAGGCATACAGTTGTTCGCGGGTGGTCGACAGCTCCTGCTCCAGGGTGTGGATGCGTTCGCTTTCGGCCTCCCCGGCTTCATTCCCGGCGTCATTTGCGGCGTCACTCGCCGCGTTATCGACACCCACCCCGGCGTGTGGCAGACGCCGGCCGATGTCGTCGAAAGCGACTGCGCACAGGCTGATGACGTCTTCATCGGACCCCATGTGCGGATCGGGTAGCGGTTCCACGATGAGCCGCAACGATTGCCGCTTGCCATCGACGTGCACGCTCAATCCCGCACGCACCACCGTTTTCCTGTCGGTAAAGGCGTCCTCCACCGCAACCCGGGCAGCGGCACGCAGGCTCTTGTGCAGCATGCCAAACAAATTCAGAGTGGCCGCGCCAGACACCGGCCCCAGATAGCGGCCAGTGTCGCCGGCAAATCGCACGATATCGTGGTTGCGGTCAATGACCACATAAGCCGGCGCGTATTTCTCCAGCCGCTGGCGGGCACTGCGTGCAATCGGATCCTCGCCGGCGCCCCGCGCCTGTGGCGTCGCGGGTCGCTTCTTGATGGCAGTCAGGTCGCGATGCGGCGGCAGCATCGTCGTCGCGCCGGTGACGTCCGTGCGACGCGCAAACAACCGATGCTTCTTGTCCACCACAGTGAACAACCCGGCATTGCGCGCCAGCCCCTCGGATGGCCCCAACAGCAGGAAGCCGCCGGGCCTCAGCGCGTACTGGAAGGTCCGCACCAGGTGGTCCTGCAACTCCGGGTTCATGTAGATCAGCAGGTTGCGGCAGGACACCAGGTCCAGCCGCGAAAACGGCGGATCCTTGGCCACGCTGTGCGGGGAAAACACAATCATCTCGCGCAACTGCTTGGTCACGCACAGGTCTTCGCCAACTTCGGTGAACCAGCGCTCCTGGCGCGCCTGCGACAGGCCCGGCTGCGGTTTCGCGTAGCGGCCAGCACGGGCGGCGTTCATCGCGCGCTCGTCGATGTCAGTGGCGAAGATCTGCACCTTGGGCGGCGCGCGCATGCCCTCCAGCGCCTCGCGCAGAAGAATCGCGATCGAGTACGCCTCCTCGCCGGTGGCGCAGGCCGTGACCCAGATGCGAATGGTGTCGGCGGCACCCTTGCCGGCAAGCAGGACCGGGATCGCCTCCTTCTGCAGCGTCTCAAAGGCCTGCGGGTCGCGGAAGAACTCGGTGACGCTGATCAGGAATTCCTGGAACAGATGCTCTGCTTCACCCGGCTCTTCGCGCAGATGGTCGATGTATTCGGGAACGGTGGCCAACTGGAGGATCTGCATCCGGCGCTGGATACGCCGCACCAAAGTCTTTTCTTTGTACTGGGCGAAATCATGACCGATTTCCTTCGTCACCAGCCCGGTGATGGTGCGCAGATGCCCGGCCAGGTCTTTGCGGGTCCCGTCTGGCCCCTTGTGGTCCTGCGCTTCTTGCAGATGCCGGTAATGGGACAGCAGGCGCGCTGGCATTGCGTCGGCCGGTAGCACTTCATCCACCAGGCCGGTGGCGGCGGCACTGGCCGGCATCCCGGCCATCGGAATATGGTCGATACCAGCTTGGGCCAAGGTCAGCCCACCGTGTTCCTTGAT
>JBDSGA010000289.1:0-7061 GCA_039919235.1 Thermomonas sp.
GTTTTCAACCTTGGTGCCCGGAAGAGGACTCGAACCTCCACGAAGTTGCCCCCGCTAGCACCTGAAGCTAGTGCGTCTACCAATTCCGCCATCCGGGCCGGTTGAAGCCGCGCATTCTGCGTGCGGACGGCCGCCGTGTCAACGCCCTCTGCATGCGACATCGACACGTGGGATGTAACATCGGCCCATGAACAAACCACCAAGCAAGCGCGGCAAGTCCTCCGGAAACAATCCTGGCAAGGCCAATGGCCCTGCATCCAAAACCAAGGGAAGCAGCCATGGCGTGCAAGGTGCGAAACAAGGCACCTCAGGTACACGGCCGGGCGGCAAGAGTGATGGCCCCAAGCGCCCAGGTTGGTTGCCGGATCCCGGTTTGGCGCGAGCGATGCGTGCTTCGCCGCCGATGCGTTCGCACTCCGAATCGAATGGCGATGGCCACGACCCGCACGCATCGCGTGAGGCGCAGCGTTACGAGAAACCCATTGCCAGCCGCGAGATGATCCTGCAAGTCGTGACGGATCACGACGGGCCGATGGACGCCGACGCGCTGGCGCAGAAGCTCGCGTTGACCGCGCCTGACCGCTTCGAGGCGATGGAAAAACGCCTGCAGGCGATGCTGCGCGATGGACAGTTGCTGCAGAACCGGCGTGGAGGATTCGTGCCGGCGGCGCGCGCGGACCTGATTCCGGGCACGGTGATTGCCAATCCGAATGGCTTCGGCTTCCTGCGCCCGGACACTGGCGCAGGCGACGACCTGTTCCTGGCGCCCAACGAAATGCGCAAGGTCACTCACGGCGATCGCGTACTGGCCAGCGTTACCGGCGTGGATCGCCAAGGGCGTCGCGAAGGCGCGATCGTCGAGGTGCTTGAGCGCCGTCTCAACCGGTTGCTGGGCCGCTACACCGAGGAAGCCGGCATCGCGTATGTGGTGCCTGATGACAAGCGCATCCAGCGCAACGTGATGATCCCGCAGGATGCACGCAACGACGCGAAGCACGGGCAATTGGTGGTCGTCGAGATCACCCAGGCGCAAGACCAGCATCGCCCACCAATCGGCAAGGTATTGGCGGTGCTGGGTGACAAGCTGACAGCCTCGCTGGCGGTTGAAGCCGCGATCCATGGTCACGAAATTCCCCACGAGTTTTCGCCCGAAGTGCTCGCGCAGGCGGTGGCCGTGCCGCTGGACGTGCAGGCCAGTGAGATCACGCGCCGGCTTGACCTGCGGGCGTTGCCGCTGGTCACGATTGATGGCGAGGACGCCAAGGATTTCGACGACGCGGTCTGGTGCGAACCCAACGCCGACGGTTTCCGCCTGATCGTGGCGATCGCCGATGTCTCACATTACGTGCAGCCGGGCACCCCGCTGGACGCAGAGGCACAACTGCGAGCGACGTCGGTGTATTTCCCCGGCTTCGTGGTGCCGATGCTGCCGGAAACACTGAGCAACGGCATCTGCTCGTTGATGCCGAAGGTCGACCGCCTCTGCTTCGTGTGCGACATGCAGGTTGGCCGTGACGGCGCGGTCAGCAATGCGAGTTTCCATGAAGCGGTCATGTATTCGCATGCACGCCTGACCTACACCGATGTCTGGAACGTGGTCGGCGAGGGCATCCCCGAAGATGATCGTGATGCCGCGTTGGCCAAGGTCGGCCCGTTGTTGCCGCAGATCCAGCGCCTGCACCAGTTGTATCGGGTGCTCGACAAGGCACGCGCCAAGCGTGGTGCGATCGAGTTTGAAAGCAGCGAAGTGCGCTTCGTGCTGGACGCCAAGGGTGCAGTCAGCCAGGCCGGCATGATCCAGCGCAACGACGCGCACAAGCTGATCGAGGAATGCATGATCGCGGCCAATGTGCAGGCCGCGCTGTACTTGCTGTCCACCCATATCCCGGCGCCGTATCGCGACCACGACAAACCACCAGAGTCCAAGTACGCCGACCTGCTGGAGTTCCTCAAGGAATTCCAGTTGAGGATGTCGCCATGGTCGAAGGTGCAGCCTCGGGATTTCCGCAACCTGCTGGAAAAAATCCGCGAGCGGCCTGACGCGACGTTGCTGGAATCGGTACTCCTGCGCAGCCAGTCGTTGGCGGTTTACGCGCCCGACAACATCGGTCACTTCGGGTTGGCGCTGGAGGCTTACGCGCATTTCACCTCACCGATTCGCCGCTATCCGGACTTGCTGGTACACCGCGCGATCAAGCATGCGCTGGCTGGCGGCAGCCCGGACAGCTACACCTACACGCCGCATGCGATGGCCAGCCTGTCGCTGCAGTGTTCGGAGCGTTCGCGCCGCGCCGACGAAGCCCAGCGCGAAGTCGATGAGCGTTATCGTGCGGCGTGGATGGAAGGCCACGTCGGCCAGGAATTCGACGGCACGATTTCCGGGGTGACCAGCTTCGGCCTGTTTGTGGAACTGGACGAGTCCAAGGTCAATGGCTTGGTCCACGTGACCCAGCTGGCGAATGATTTCTATCACTTCGATGCGGTGCGCAAGACGCTCACCGGCGAACGTCGCGGACGCGAATATCGCCTGGGCGATCGTGTGCGGGTGGTGGTGCTGAAAGCCAGCGTTGAAGATCGCAAGATCGACTTCCGTCTGGTCGAGGGCGATGCGGGTGGGCAGAAGCCCTTGCCCGAACGTGGCCAGCCGGCCAAGCGGAAAAAGAAAAAATATTGAGGCTGCCGTTAAAGCCGTCATCCCGGCCTGCGCCGGGATGACGAGCAAAGCCGCCAGAGACGAGCAATTGCATCGAATTCCGCGATAATCACCCTATGAATAAAGCTGCCCAATGGATCGTCGGACTCAATGCCGTGGCCTCCGCCGTGGAGCACGACGCCGATAACGTCCGCGAAATCCTGCTCGAAGCCGGTGGCAAGAATTCGCGCATCACCGAGCTTGAATTGCAGGCGAGGCGGATGGGGATTGAAGTCCGCCGTGTCGCCCAGAATGCGCTGGATGGCGTGGCTGGTGGCTTGCGTCACCAAGGCGCGGTAGCGCGTTACGCCGCTGCGAGAACCTGGGATGAGCATGACCTGATGGAACTGGTCGAGGCCGCCGACGGGAAGGCGCTGTTGCTGGTGCTGGATGGCGTACAAGATCCGCACAACCTCGGCGCTTGCCTGCGCAGCGCCGCTGCGGCGGGTGTGACGGCGGTGATCTTCCCGAAAGACAAGGCTGTGCAACTCAACGCCACCGTACGCAAGACCTCGGCGGGCGCAGCGGACACCTTGCCGGTCTTCAGCGTGACCAATCTGTCGCGCACGATGCGCGATTTGCAGAAAGCCGGCGTCTGGATCTACGGACTAGCCGGCGATGCAGAGGCGTCGATCTATGCGATCGACCTCAAGGGCAATGTTGCGCTGGTGCTGGGCAGCGAAGGCGATGGCCTGCGCCGGCTGACCCGCGAGAATTGCGACCAATTGGTCAAGATCCCGATGCCGGGACAGTTCGAAAGTCTCAATGTGTCCGTGGCCACAGGCGTGGCCTTATTCGAAGTCGTGCGCCAACGGCAAGCCTGAGGAGTACGAGGAAATGGCAATGGAACTTGCTTGGAACGACTGGGTCGGCTTGGTGGGAACGGCTGTCATCCTGCTTGGTTTTTTCCTGCTGCAGGCAGGCCGTCTTGCAGGGACTGGGTTGATCTATCAGCTGATCAATTTGATCGGCGCGGCCGGCATCCTGATATCGCTGATCGGGAAATTCAATTTCCCGGTGTTCGTGCTCGAAGCTGCCTGGATGGCAGTGAGCTTCTACGGCATCGTGCGTTCACTCAAGCTCAAGCAGGCGACGCCAACGGCGTAGGCCAAGCATTGGCAATGATGCAGAACAGCTTGGCTGTTTGCAGCGTGTCGTAGATCGCCGAATGCGCCTCGCGCTGGTCCCAGTCCAGACCGGCCGCATGCACTGCCCGCGCCAACACCGTTTGCCCGTACATCATGCCGGCCATCGTCACCGTGTCGAACACGCTGAACGGGTGGAAGGGATTGCGCTTGTGTTGCACGCGCGCCACCGCGGCGTTGAGGAAGTTGAGGTCGAAATGCGCGTTATGGCCGACCAGGATTGCGCGCTGGCACTCGTGGCGCTTGGCGGCGGCGCGCACGGGCACGAAAATTGCGTCCAGCGCGTCGCGCTCTGGAATTGCGCCACGTAGCGGATGGTCAACCTTGATGCCGGTGATCTCCAGCGATTTCGGATCGATGGTGGTGCCGGGCGCAGGCTCGACGTGCGCGCTGAAGACCTCGCCGGGGACATAGCGCCCGTCCGCATCGAGTTCGATCGGCACCGCCGCGATTTCCAGCAGCGCATTGCGGTTCCAGTCAAAACCGCCGGTTTCCACGTCCACGACCACGGGCAGGTAACCGCGAAAACGCTCGGCCATCGGTTTGAATGCGGGGGGCAGGTCACTGATATCAGGCATCACGACAGGTTAGCAGAGGCTCATGCCGCGGCGAGTTGGATGCCAGGCACTACGCCTTCGTCATGCAGCCGTTGCAGCATGGGACGTGCCGCTTCGATGAAGGCTGGTACGTCCGTTTCGCCAACATCGCGTGCGAGGCCGCGCAGCAGTTCGCTGCCAGTGGCTTCCGTGTTTGCACCGACCAGTACCAGCAGCTGGTACAGCAGCGGCGACAGCGACGAGAAGTGCACCTGTCCGTCTGCCTCGCGTCGCAGCAGGACCAGCGTCGGTGCGTCGGGCGCTACCCTCGGCTGGAAGTCAGGACCGATGCGTGCGACTGGCCACTGGTAGGCTAGCGGCCACGCCAGTGGTGACAGCACCGGCACGCCCGTAAGCAGGTCGCCGTGCGGGTCATGCGGGAGCATCGTGGCGTCGCTCAGCGTCAGACCCAGTTCGGCCCATTCGTAATGCGCCAGTTCGGCCATCCACGGCCGCTGAGGATCGCTGCCGGCCTCGCTTTCGAGGAACTCAATGAGTTCTAGCCCAATCTCGGTGAAAATAGGTGTGCGGCTGCGATGCTCGGCGAGAAAGCGTCGCACCAAGCCATGCCAATCGGTGTCGCCTACAGTCTTTCGGATCACCGGGAAATTGCCCGCCAGCAAACCATCGAGGTTGTTGAACGCAAGTTCGCGATAAATCGCCAAGCGGCGATCCTCGATGCCGGGCGGCCCCGGCTGCGTCGTCGGGTCGCGGACGTGAGCGGCCAGCCCCTCCAGTTGTTCACGCAACGGGCTGGTGCACGCCTTGGTGGCGTTCGGCGCAGTCACGCGGCGCTGCCCTGCAAGCGGCGGATATGCTCGATTTCCTGCACCAGCTCGGCCAATGGCGGGAAGTTGAAGTCGCGTTCCAGCAACGTGGGCCGCACGCCATGGGTGGCATAGGCGAAGGCCAGAATCTCCCAGACGGTGTCCTTTACCGCGGTGCCGTGGGTGTCGATCTTCAGGTCCGGGGCTTCATCGTAGTGGCCGGCCACGTGCAGGCAGGCAATGCGCTGGCTTGGGAGTGCACGGATGAAATCGTGCGCGTCCAGCCCATGGTTGATCGCGTTGACGAACACGTTGTTCACGTCCAGCAAGAGGTCGCAATCAGCCTCGTCGAGAACGGCGTTGATGAACTCGATTTCAGGCAGCGCTTGATAGGGCGCAGCGTAATAGCTGACGTTTTCCACCGCGATGCGCCGGCCAAGCAGGTCCTGTACCTGGCGGATGCGGCCGGTGACGTGATGCACGGCTTCGTCGGTAAACGGCATCGGCAACAGGTCGTACAGATGCCCGCCGGCGCTGCAATAACTCAAGTGCTCGCTGTAGAGCCGCACGTTGTGGCGGTCCAGGAAGTGGCGAGTCTGTCCGAGTAACTCGAGATCAAGCGGATCCGGCCCGCCCAGCGAGAGTGACAGCCCATGGCAGGTGAGCGGATGGATCCGGGCGAGTTTGGCGAGCTTGTCGCCCAATGGGCCGCCCACGCCGATCCAGTTGTCCGGTGCACACTCCAGAAAATCGAAGGCGCCCGCAGGCGCCTCGATCAATGCGTCCAGCAGCGGGCGGCGCAGGCCAATGCCTGCAGCACTGCGCTGCGGCAATACGTCAGGCACGTCGGCTCAGGGGCTGCCGCCGCACTTGCCTTCGCCACACTTGCCCTCGGCCTTCATCTTCTTCATGGCGTCGTCGTCCTTGGCTTTGGGTTCGCCCTTTTTCATCGATGCATGCTGCGCATCCATCTCGGCTTGCGTGATGAAGCCATCGCCATCGAGGTCGTGCGATGCGAACGTCTCCTTGCTGCCCTTGTGCGCAGCATCGAACTCGGCGCGCGACAGGCGACCATCCTTGTCGGAGTCCATCTTGGCCATGCCGCAGCTACCTTCGTGGTTGGCTTTGGCCGGGGTAGACGTGTCTTGCATGTAGCCGTGGGCCATGGCCTGCATGCTGAACATGGAGCCTGCGGCGATGGCTGCACTGATCGCCAGCTTGAGGGGTTTGCTTGATTGCGACACGGACAACTCCATTGCGCTCGCGCGCGGGTGGGGAGGAAACCACGATGCTACCGTGCGCAGGCACGCTGGGCCACGCTGGAACAAGCGCTGCGTTCAGCTAGTCCGCACGCCAGGCAGGATCACGGTTGTATTGCTCTCGTCCCGTTTGTCGCGCGGGGGCATCGCGTCCTCGCCATGCAGCAGGAACCAGATGTTCTCCGCGATGTTGGTCGCGTGGTCGCCTATCCGTTCCAGGTTCTTGGCCATGAACAGCAAGTGCGTGCATGGGGTAATGGCGCGCGCATCTTCCATCATGTAGGTCAGCAATTCGCGGAACAGCCCGGTGTACAGCGTGTCCAGCTCTGCGTCGCGGGCGCGCACGCGCAGCGCGGCTTCGCCATCGCGGTTGACGTAAGCATCGAGCACATCGCGTACCTGGCGCACCGCCATCCGGCCCAACGCATCCAGTCCGCGGGTGTGTGGTAGTGGCGGCGAGAGATTCAACGCCATTGAACGCTTGGCGATGTTGGCCGCGTAATCACCGATGCGTTCGATGTCCGACGCCACCCGCAATGCAGCCAGGATCATGCGCAGGTCGCCAGCGAGTGGGCCACGGCGGATCAAGTGGATGACGTCGT
>JBDSGA010000290.1:0-7604 GCA_039919235.1 Thermomonas sp.
GTTACGCGAGCCTGGTCGAGGGTATTGACAAGGCCATCACGATCCAGGATCGCAACAACCATGTGCATTACATCAATGCAGCTGGCCTGCGCATCTATGGGCTTGGTAGCGAAGACAACATCAATCGCGATCCCGATTGGAGCGACTGGATGGTGGTGGATGAACATGGGCGCCCACTCCAACAGGAGGAATTCCCTGCCGTGCGTGCGCTGAACACGGGCATCGCGGTCAGCAGCGTGGTGATTGGCTTGTTCCGTCGAAGCACACGGCGACTCGTCTGGCTTTCGGTGACGGCGGTCCCGCAGTTCGCACCCGGCGCAAGCTCGGCCGAGCTCGTGCTCACCTTGAGCTCCGACATCACTGAACTCAAGCGCGACAATGCGCTGTTCGAACGCGTCCAGGAGCTGGCGCGGATCGGTGGTTGGCAATGGGACCGGATGACGGATGCGCTGTACCTGACCGACGAGGCGACCCGGATCCTGGGCGCCCTTGCGGCACCAGCCACCATGACCGCTTTTCTTGCTTGCCTGGGCGAAAGTGATCGCCGCCGCATGCGTGCTGTCGTGTCGAAGATCGACAAGGGCACCGGTTTTGACCTGGAATTGCAGGGTTACCAGGACGACGGCACGCTCTTCTGGATCAGCATGATCGGAGAGTCGGAGTCCGACGGTCCGAGTGTCGATCAACTCACTGGTACCGTACAGGACATCACTGACCGCAAGCGCGCAGAGGACACCTTGCGCTTGCAGGCGCAGACCGATGCGTTGACCAACCTGATGAATCGCGATGCGATCCTGGCCCAGCTGGATACGCGCCTGGCCGACCACGCCAGCAACCAGATTGCCCTGCTCTACATCGACCTGGACCGCTTCAAGATCGTCAACGACGTACTGGGCCACAGTGCTGGTGACGAACTGCTGGTGGCGGCAGCCCGGCGCATGCGCGATGCCATCAACACCGAGGGTTTGCTTGCGCGCTTCGGCGGCGATGAATTCGTGGTGGTCTGCGACGTGCACGACGATGGCGTTCGCCCGGAACGGCTGGCACGCAAGATCCAACAGGCCTTCATCGAACCCTTCCGGCTGCAGGGCGAGGAATTCAACGTCACCACCAGCATCGGCATCGCCCGCGCGCCGACCGATGGAGACACCACGCAGCAGCTGATCCAAAGCGCTGACGTCGCGATGTATGCCAGCAAACGCCGCCATCGCAATGGGTTCCAGACGTTCTCGCCGGAGCTCGCAGTGCGCCAGCAAGAGCGACTGCAGACCGAAACCCAACTGCGCAAAGCACTCGACAATGGCGAGTTCCACCTCGTCTATCAGCCACAAGTCGATTTGCGCAGCGGCCGCATCGTGTATGCCGAAGCATTGGTGCGCTGGCGTAATCCGCAGCTCGGCGAAATGCGCCCGGATCGCTTCATCGAACTCGCCGAGAGCACCGGCGACATCGTGCGCATCGGCAATTGGGTACTGCGCGAAGCCTGCAAGCAGATGCGCCGCTGGCGCGAGCAAGGGCTGCCGATCCAGCGGATGGCCGTCAATGTCTCGTACCGCCAATTCACCGGCGAAAACCTCGCCGAGAGCGTGCGCCTGGCATTGCTGGAATCCGACCTGCCCGGCTCGGCACTGGAACTGGAACTGACGGAACGCGTATTGGTCGACGATGGCCCGGATACGTTGGCTGTGTTCGACCAGTTACGCGCGCTGGGCGTGCAGTTGTCGATCGATGATTTCGGCGAGGGCTACAGCGCGCTTAACTACCTGCGCAAGTTGCCGATCAACGCGCTCAAGCTGAGCCACTCCTTCCTCAAGGGCGTGCCCGGCACGGCATCGGATGTCGCGATTTGCCAGGCCGTCGCCGGGATTGCGCAAAGCCTCGGGTTGGGGCTGGTTGCCGAGGGTGTGGAAAACGAAGCGCAACGGGATTTCCTGCTGCGGCTCGGGGTCACCACCGGCCAGGGATTCCTGTTCGCACCCGGATTATTGCCAGGCGAATTCGCCAAGCGCGTCGCCGCACAACAGGACACCGCATGACCTACCCAATTCCCTACTCACTTCGCCCCATCCAGGGCGAGGACGACACCACCATGGCCGCGATCATTCGCTCGGTGATGCCGGAATTCGGCGCGATTGGCAGCGGCTTCGCCATTGCCGATCCGGAAGTCGACTGGATGAGCCGCGCCTATGCCGAACCACGGCATGCCTATTTCGTGGTCGAGTCTGATGGGCGCGTGATTGGCGGCGCAGGCATGGCCCCGCTCATCGGTGGCGATGCCGGCACCTGCGAACTGCGCAAGATGTACTTCCTGCCCGAAGCGCGCGGTTTGGGTGCAGGCACCACGATGATGAAGATTTGCCTGGACGCAGCGCGCGCTGCCGGCTTCAAGCGCTGCTACCTGGAAACACTGGGCGGCATGGACGCGGCCATGCGTCTGTACGAACGCAGCGGCTTCCAGCGCATCGCCGCGCCGATGGGCGCCACCGGACATGGCGGCTGCAACGCTTTCTATCTACTCGACTTGGCTTTGTAAAACTTCGGCTAGGCGGCGAGACCGTCGTGGGTTCGCGCAGGGGCACACGAGCCCCATAGCGAACACGCGTCGGTAGGCGCCGCCGCAGGTACGCCAGTAACAGCTGGAATGCCTGCTTCCGGTAAAATGCCCGACTCCCGTTTCCCCACGCAGGATTACCCATGCAACTTTCCAACGTCCGCGCGGTCATCACCGGCGGTGTCTCCGGCCTGGGATTGGCTGTCGCCGAACACTTGGTCAAGCACGGCGGCAAGGTCGCCCTGTTCGACGTCAACGATGACAAGGGAGCTGCCGCCGTCGCCGCGCTGGGCGACGCCAACGCCCGCTACTTCAAGACCGACGTCACTGACGAAGCCGGCGTGTCAGCCAATGTCGATGCCGCACGCGAATTCCTCGGCGGACTCAACGCGGCGATCAGTTGCGCCGGTATTCTTGGCGCCGGACGGATGTTGGGCCGCGAAGCACCGATGCCACTGGCCAACTTCCAGTCCACGGTCATGGTCAATCTGGTCGGCAGCTTCAACGTCGCCAAGGCAGCCGCTAACCTGATGCAACACAACGACGCCGGCACCGATGGCGAACGTGGCGTCATCGTCAACACAGCCTCGGTCGCCGCGTATGAAGGGCAGATCGGCCAAGCCGCATATTCCGCATCCAAGGGCGGCGTGGTCGCCATGACCCTGCCGATGGCGCGCGAACTCGCGCGTTTCGGCATCCGCGTCATGACGATTGCTCCAGGTGTTTTCTGGACGCCGATGGTCGACGGCATCCCGGATTCGGTGCAGGAATCGTTGGCTGCTTCAATCCCGTTCCCCTCACGCCTCGGCCAACCGCCCGAGTTCGCCGACCTGGTTGCCTACATCCTCGGCAACACCTACCTCAACGGCGAGACCATCCGCCTTGATGGCGCGACCCGACTGGCTCCGAAGTGATTGATTACGGCAAGCCCGCCCACAGCTGGATCGAAAGGCGCTGGCCTGCGATCCGCGCGAAGGGCATGGCGCATTTCATTTTGGTGCGCGGCCTGCTGTTCTGGGGCGGCGTGATGTTCGCGCTGTCGGTGGTCATGGTCTGGGTGAAATTCGGCCCACAGCATCCGCGCTTCGTCCTGCTCCTGTGCGTCGCCGCCCTGCTATGCAGCGTGGGCGGCTTGGTGTGGGGCGCCCTCACTTGGGCCATCAACGAACGCATCTTCCGCAACCTCGACTCCAACCGGCGATCCCCATGAAGGCTTACGACATCAAGAAAGGCAACGTGGTCGAACACAACGGTACCGTGTATCAGGTCCGAGACATCGAACGCAGTTCACCGCAAGGGCGCGGCGGCAACGTCAAGTTCCGCTTCACCATGTACAGCGTGCCAGGCGGGGTGAAATACGACCTCAGCCTCGGCGGTGACGACGACCTGAAAGAGGTCGAGCTGTCGCGCCGGCAGGCGACCTATTCCTATCGCGATGGCGAAGCGTTCGTGTTCCTCGATGATGAGGACTACACGCCATACACCCTCGACGCCGATGTGATCGGCGACGCTGCGGGCTACATCGTCGATGAGCTCACTGGCTGCTACGTGCAGATCATCGACGACTTGCCGGTCGGCCTGCAGCTACCGTCCAGCGTGGTGATGGTCGTCATCGACACGCCACCCGAACTCAAGGGCGGCACCGCGACCAAGCGGCCGAAGCCGGCCAAGCTGTCCACCGGGATTGAAATCCAGGTCCCGGAATACATCAGCAACGGCGAGAAGGTTTGGGTCAGCACCGCAACCGGCGAATTCGGCGGTCGCGCGGACTAGTCGAGCGCATGACCCAAGACCTCATCCCGCTCGTCCTGACCGGACATGGCGTCGCCCTCGAACCATTGACGTTCAACCACGTCGATGGCTTGCGCGAAGCATGTGCTGACGGCGAACTGTGGACACTGAACTACACGACCGCGCCCGGCCCCGGTCGCGATGCCGTATGCGAATACGTTGATACAGCGCTCAAGGGCCAAGCCAATGGCGTGATGTTGCCGTTCGTGGTGGTGGATGTGAGCGGCGCGGTGTTGGGATGCACACGTTATTACGACGTCGATACCAGCGTGCCGACGCTCGCGATCGGCTACACGTGGTATCGCGCCAGCGTGCAGCGTACGCACGTCAACACGGCCTGCAAACGACTACTGCTTGGGCATGCGTTTGATGCACTGGGCATGCGCACGGTGTATCTGCACACCAGTCACGCCAACCTGCGTTCGCAGGCGGCGATTGAACGCCTCGGCGCACATCGCGACGGCGTGCTCCGCCAGCACAAACGGCACCGTGATGGCAGCCTGCGCGACACGGTGTGCTATTCGATCCTCGACAGCGAATGGCCGGCCATCTGCGACCGGCTCGGCTCACGTCTTGGCGGATTGCCTCGCTAGCCATTTGCAAGCCATGCGCCGCACCGAGGCATCGGCATCGGGATCCTGCGCTAGCACGAGGATGTCGCGCCAGGCCAGGTCGTGGGATTCATCGCTGACCACATACGCTTCATTCAAGCCCGCGCGAACGACATAGCGCACGTCGTAATGCCAATGCTCCGGCACGCCCTTGTGCTCGGGAATGCAATGGCGATCCAAGTCGAAAATGCCGGGATCGATCGTCAAACCGGTCAGCCCCGATTCTTCTTCGGCTTCTTTCAACGCCGCCACTGTCAGATCGCGCTCGCCTTCGGCGTGGCCGCCCAACTGCAACCAAAGCCCCAACTTGCGGTGGTGGGTGAGCAAGGTGCGCATCCCATCCGCGCTGACGACCCAAGCCGACGCGGTGAAATGACCCGCCAGGCGTTCACGCCGAAACGGATCCTCGGCATCTACCAACAGGTGTTCGAAGAGCGCCACCGTGCCGCGCTCTGGTGACCATTGGCTTGCATAGGCGATCAAATCATGGGCGAAGGCTTGATCAGTGGCAGGCATGTTGCATCGCATCATCGTCGGAAGCGCTGATTATCGCTGCTGAATAGCCGATTGGCGCTTGTGCATGACCCCGCTCGCCCGGTAAGGTCGGCCCCTTGCATCAACTGCACGGATTCTCGTGCTCCGTTCGCATTCCCGGGGAGAACACAATGCTTTTTTGGCGCGTCAAGCCGCTCGACAAGATTCTTGAAACCGCAGGAAGGAAGGCGCTCACTCGCCAGCTTGGCGCATTCCAGCTGACCATGCTGGGTATCGGTGCGGTCATCGGCACCGGCATCTTCGTGTTGACTGCGGAGGCTGGCCAGAAGGCGGGTCCCGCAATGATGGTCGCCTTCGTCATCGCAGCCGTCGTCTGCGCACTGGCTGCACTGGCGTATGCAGAATTAGCGGCGATGATCCCGGTCGCCGGCTCCGCCTATACCTATACCTATGGCGTGCTGGGCGAAGGTCTAGCCTGGATCGTCGGCTGGGCCTTGGTGCTTGAATACGCAGTTGCTGCGGGGGCAGTGTCTGTGGGTTGGTCCGGCTACATGAATGGGTTACTGACACATACCAACCTGTTCGGATTGGTGGAACCTGGCGCACTGGCAATTCCGCGCTGGCTGCAAACCGGCCCGTATGACGGCGGCACGTTCAACATCCTGGCGTTCTCGATCGCATTGCTGGTGACTTGGCTGCTGGTGATCGGCACCTCCAAGTCGGCCAAGGTCAACGCGGTGCTGGTGTCGATCAAGATTGCTGCACTGATCGCTTTCATCGTCATCGCCCTGCCGGCGGTAAACAACCAGAACTTTGAACCCTTCTTCCCAACTGGCTGGGGCAGCCCGATGGGCGGCGTCGGTGTACTCGGCGCGGCGGCATCGATCTTCTTCGCGTACGTCGGCTTCGATGCCGTCTCGACCGCATCGGAAGAAACCAAGAATCCGAACCGCAACATCCCGATCGGCCTGTTGGGCTCGCTCATCATCTGCACCATCTTCTATTTGCTGGTCGGCTATGGCGCAGTGGGTGCGGCGGGTTCGGCCCCGATGGTCGGCGCCGACGGCGTGGTGTTGTCGCCGGGCACGCCTGAAATGGCTGCCGCATGCGCGATGGCATCGAACGTCGATGCGCTGGTCTGCAGCAAGGAGCCGCTGGCGCACGTGATGCGCATGGTGGGCTTCGGCAAGGTCGGCAACATGATTGGCCTCGCTGCTGCCCTGGCGCTGCCGTCGGTCGTGCTGATGATGATCTACGGCCAGACCCGCATCTTCTTCACCATGTCGCGTGATGGCCTGTTGCCGGAGAAGCTTTCGAAGATTCATCCGAAGTACCACACCCCGTACGTGATCACGATGATCACCGGCGTGTTCGTGGCGTTCTTCGGGGCGATGTTCCCGGTCGGCATCCTTGCGGATATTTCCAACTCGGGCACATTGTTCGCCTTCATCATGGTGGCGATCGGCGTCATGATCCTGCGCAAGCAACAGCCCAACCGTCCACGCCCGTTCAAAACGCCCTTTGTGTGGGTGGTCTGCCCGCTGGCGGTTGCCGGCTGCCTGCTACTGTTCGTCAACCTTTCGGTTTACACCATCAGCCTGTTCTTCATCTGGGCAGCGATAGGCCTGGTGGTATATCGCCTGTACGGCTACAAGCGCAGCGAAATGGCACCGGGCAATGAACGACACGACGACGGTCCACCGATGGATCCAGAACCCAAGTTCCACGAGGGTCCGCAAGCCTGATCCATCGCTTCAAGCAACTTCAGAAAACCCGGCTCTGGCCGGGTTTTTTGTGGCCCGCCACTACGCAAGCGCAACACCCGATTCGCTACACTTGCCCGCATGAAAGATGCCTACGATGTGCAACACCTGCGCCACCTGGCCGGCGAGATCATCACCAATGTGCGCGAGTTGTCGCGCGCCGGCTTGACGCCTTCCACCAGCAGCAATTTCTCGTTGCGGCTGGATGAGCGCCATGCGGCGATCACAGTCTCGGGCCGCGACAAGGGCAAGTTGACCGAAGCCGACATCATGGTCGTGGATTTCCACGGCAACCCGGTCGGCAGCGAGCATCGCCCGTCCGCGGAAACCCTGTTGCATACCCAGCTGTACCATCGCTTCCCAGACATCGGCTGCGTGCTGCACACACATTCC
>JBDSGA010000291.1:0-2664 GCA_039919235.1 Thermomonas sp.
CCGTATGCCGACCGCCCGCTCACACGCTGGGAACAGGCGTTCCTGCCACGCGCGCTGGCAGAGGACCTGCGCGAAGTGACACGCGCCGATGGCCAGCCAGTGGTGATTTCGGAACAGGAACTGTTGCCACAACGGCAAGCCGCAGAACCCGAATCGCAACCGCGCCTGATCATGCCGTGGCTATTGCTGGGGCTGGCGTTCGCGATTTTGATCGTGGGGTTTGCTCGCCGCGCGCCACGCGCGCTGGCGGCATGTGCCTCGCTGTTCTGGCTGCTGTGCGGTTGCCTCGGCCTGGTGCTGGCATTGAGCTGGGCATTCACCGAGCACCGCGCGCTCTGGGCCAACCGCAACCTGATGCTGGTGAACCCGCTATGCCTGCTGCTGCTGCCGGGCGGGTTCGCACTGCTGCGCGGCCGCATGCCAACCGCGCGTTTCGAACTCCTGCTGAAAGTCGTCGTCGCAATCGCGGCGCTGGCCTGCGTGCCCTTGTGGCTGCAGGCCTTTCCGCAGCGCAATGGCCCGTGGATAGCCTTGCTGCTGCCCATCCACGCCGCCTTCGCTTGGGCCTGGGCAAACGCGCGGCGCACGCCCGCCTGAGCAATATTGCTTGATGAGGTAGCGTTGCCCATGCAGGATGGCGCGATGAACGAACCTGCGCCACTCGCCCCTGCCTGCATCGTCAACTGCGCGGCCTATGACACTGCCGGCACACGCCGTGACATCAGCCTGGATGCGATCAGCGACGTGCTGGCCGTCGATGACGGCAGCTTCGTCTGGGTCGGCCTGTACGAACCCGAAGACGCCCTGCTCGACAAGTTGCAGGAGGAATTCGGCCTGCACGACCTTGCCATCGAGGACGCGCAGCATGCGCACCAACGGCCCAAGATCGAGGTCTTCGGCAGCACGTTCTTTATCGCTGCACACACCGCGCAGCACGTGGAAGACCACGTGCGTTTCGGCGAAACCCATATCTTCATCGGCGCGCGCTTCCTGGTCACCGTGCGCCACGGTGCATCGCTCAGCTACACGCCCGTGCGCCAGCGCCTGGAACGCGACCCGGAAATGCTGGCAAAAGGCCCCAGCGTCGCGCTGCATGCGGTGCTCGATTACATCTTCGACAACTACCAGCCGATCGTTTCCGATTTCGAAACCGAACTCGATGCGCTGGAACAGGACATCTTCGCCGAAGCCTACAGCCGCGACACGATTGCGCGGCTGTACCACCTGCGCAAGGAACTGACCCGGATGCGGATGGCGGTCGCGCCGATGCAAGACATCCTCTCGCAATTGATCCGCACGCCGGCGCTGGGGATCCCGGACGAAGTGAAGCCTTACTTCCGCGATGTACTCGACCACGTGGCCCGGGTCGGCGACACCATCGACACCCAACGTGAAATGGTCGCGGCGGCGATGAGTGTCTATCTGTCGCTGGTAACGGTCGCCCAGGGCGAAATCGTCAAGAGACTTGCCGGTTGGGCCGCCCTGCTGGCGGCGCCGACGCTGATTACCAGCTGGTACGGGATGAACTTCAGACACATGCCGGAACTGGAAGGTCGCTACAGCTACCTGGGCGTCATTGCCTTTATCGCGCTGACGTCATTGCTGCTTTATCGCACCCTGCGCAAGGCCCGCTGGCTGTAATTCGCCTGGCTCAGCGCTGGTTGGTCAACCCGCCATCGTGCGCAGCACCAGTCCGGTCACGTAAGCGCCATAGGTTCCCAGCGCATAGCCCATGACCGACAGCAGCACGCCGACCGGCGCCAGCGCGGGATGGAATGCAGTGGCCACCACCGGCGCCGATGCCGCGCCGCCGATATTCGCTTGCGAACCGACCGCCATGAAGAACAGCGGCGCACGGATCAGCTTGGCCACCGTCAGCATCAACCCGGCGTGCACGCTGATCCAGATCAGGCCCAGCAGCAGCAGCAGCGGTTTGTCGGCCAGCTGGCCTAGATCCATCTGCATGCCGATGGTCGCGATCAAGATGTACAACATGACCGTGCCGATCTTCGATGCTCCCGCGCCCTCAAGTTTCCGTGCACGGGTCAGGCTGAGCAACACGCCGAAGGTCGTTGCGAAGATCACCAGCCAGAAAAAGCGCGAATCCAGGCTGTAGTCCTTCAGCCGCCAGGCCTCCGGCAAGGACTTGATCCAGCCCACGAGTGGCTCGGCGAGGAAATGCGAAAGACCAGTAATGCCAATCCCGATCGCGAAGATGAGCATCAGGTCGGTGGTGGATGGCACCCGCGCATGCTGCGCGTGATAGCTGGCCATGCGCTGCTTGAGGTCTTCGATGGCGCTGTTGTCAGCTTTCAGCCAGCGATCCATCGCCTCGGCTTTCGATGCCATGAACAACAGCGTCGCCATCCACAGATAGGCCACGATCACGTCAACTGCTGCGAACTGTCCAAACATCGTGGCTGGTACGTCGAACACTTCCTTCATCGCCGCCTGGTTGGCACCTCCACCGATCCAGCTGCCGGCAATCGTGGTCATGCCGCGCCAGGTTTCACCGGCGACGGTTTCCGGATGGATTACGCCCATCGCTGCAAAGGCAACCCATGCGCCCAGCATCACACCGACGGTGCCGGTAAGGAACATCACCAGTGCCTTTGGACCCAACCGGACTATCGCGCCGATATCCATCGCGACGCAGAACAACAC
>JBDSGA010000292.1:0-6720 GCA_039919235.1 Thermomonas sp.
TGTCACCGTCACCGAAGGTCATGCAGAAACAGCTGTCGCTCCAGAAGGCGTTCTGATAGTTGCGGCCGTAATGCACGCGGCTCAGTGCGCCCTTGCCATCATTGGCGATGCCGTTGCGGCCATGCACGTTCTTGAAATAATCCCAGGTCATGGACACGCCGAAATGGGCGTCGACTGCAACTGTCTGCGAATCGCTAAGCAAGCCATTTCCCCAGGCGTTGTTGGCGTCCACAAAATCACTGCCAAGACCAGAGGTCCTGAGCGCCATGTTGGTGGTCTTGCCACCGCCACGGGTGGTATCGATCAACTGGTACTGGGTGCCGCACTTGCCGGTGTTGATGGTGACATTGCCCAGGGTCAGCGATGCACCGGTGCCGATTGCGGCTGTTGGCGAGCAGGCGCCGCCGCCAGGACCTGGCCGCGCGGTTTCGATGCCATCCCACTGGCTGAGGATCTTGCCGTTGCGGGCATCGACGAAGTAATGCATTTCGGTCGGCGTCTGGTCCGCCTTGATACCGTTGAGGATCACCTCATGGGCCAGCACCGGGCTGGCGCCACGTGCATAGATCACCAGGCGAGAGGACGGCGCACCGACGAAGCGGCTGCCGAAGTGCGCGCCGGCTTCCACGATCGCCTGGTCACTCGTGATGGCCGGCGTCGTTGCCGGTCGCGAGGCGGTCTTCAGCGTCTGGCTGACCTTGCCGAGCTGGCCGTTGCGCGAATGCATGACGAAGTCTCCGCCGATCACCGGCAGACCGCGGTAGCTGCGCTGGAAACGGACATGCTCGGTGCCATCGGCATCAACGAAGGCATCGCTGACAGAGAACGCATCGGCATTTGCGCGACGCACCACGTTGGTAGCAGCGCCATTGACGAGCGCACTGGCGCGACTGATGGCAGCGGACCTCTGGGTTCCGGCTGCATCCGCCGAACTTGACATGGCAAGCCCGGAAACAACAGCGAGACTCAACAAGCAGATCTGGACTTTCATGACATGTTCTCCGTGGTGATCAGGACCGGACGCTGGTGCGCCGGGGGGTAGATTGGATGGTGGTTTGAGTGGCAGGTGTCCTGCCGGGTGCGTGCGTGTTGCGTGTTGCCGGGACAGGCGCCCGGATTGGTGCTGGTGGCTGCAAGATAGCGCCGTCGAAATACGACACGTACATGTGGGTGCCGCGTGGCGAATAGCCTATGAACGTCGCGGCGAACGCCGGTTCATACGCATGGTTGTAGGCGGATGACAGCTTGGCGTTCTCCGTTTCGATGAGCACGCCCAGGCTTTCGGAGGTCTCCAACGACGCGTTGTAACCCTGCAGCAGCGCTCGCGCCTGCTGGTAGAACGGGATCAGCTGGCTGCGGCCGCGCAAGGATTTGGCGAAAAACTGCCGGTAGAAATACATCGGCTGGCGCAGGCGCGGCAAGACCTTGATCACGGCCGTGCCGACGCCGCAGATCGCTCCCGCTTCGTCCCGGGCGATGCATACGGCCTGCGTCGCACGCGTCGCTGCGGACGCATCATCGAGGATCGCCCTGTTGCTGCGCCAGAACGTCATCAACTCCTCGCCCAGTGCAGGCGTGATGTTCTTCCAGACCGGGAGAATCTCGACCTTCACCTCGGCTTGCCCTTCACTGCTTCCTTTGGCGCCAGGATCTGTACCAGCTTCAGGTATTCGCCAAACTGAAGTTTGCCGTCCTTGTTGGCATCGAAGCTCGAAAAGGGCGGCGCCGCTTTGCCCGCTTCCTTCACCAGGATCAGGCTGCTGTATTCGACGGGTTCAATCGCGCCACTCTTGTTGATGTCGACGATTGCGAACTGTTGGCGAAGCCGACCTTGGAACTCAGTGGCACGGCGTGCTTGCTCCCAGCCGGCGCGGAATTCCTGCTGCGAAAGACTGCCGCCATGATCGACATCCCACGCAGTGAATGTGGCATCCGCGGGATTCGGTTGCGCTTTGACCGATGCTGGTGCCACTTGTTTGGTTTGTGCATCGACGACACCACTGGCGGAGGCGAATGCGATTGAAAGCCCAATAAAGATAATGGCGCGATTCATGCGGTTGATGGCTCCGTTGGAAGGTCGGATTCGAACGTGATCAGATCCCTGATCTCAGCGGTCCGCAGCCCGATCATCATCGGGTTCATCACGTTCGGCAGGAAGCTGATGTCGAAAATTTCGGTGATGTCGCCCTCGAACCGGATCCAGTTCGACACATCGCCGTTAGTCAGCGAGACGATCTGCACGCCGCACCATGGCTCGGCATCACGCTTCTTGAGCTCTTCGTCCAGCTGCAGGCCTTCGAAGCGCTGGTTGCGCGGCTTGGACAGGCCTACCGCAGCCACGTTGCCAATCATCGACAAGCCGCGGGCGAAACCCGGGACGAAGGCATGGGGCACGAATTTCTTGCTTTCGAAATCGACCCAGCCCAGGAAGCCGGTACCCGCGTTCAGCACCCACAGCTTGCCGTTGTGCCAACGCGGCGAATGCGGCATCGACAAACCGTCGCATACGATCTCGTCGGTTTCGATGTCGATCACCACACCACCATCCTGGCGGCGGTCGCGCCAACCATCCACGCTGTCGCTTTTACAGACTGCAGTCACGTACTTCGGGCGGCCATCGACCATTGCCAGGCCATTGAGGTGGCAACGATCCTCCGGCGCCAGCTTGCTGATGAACTTCGGCTTCCAGATCGCCTTGAAGCTGTGGGTCTGGCTCAGTTCGGCGAGGCAGGAATACTTGGTGTTGACGAACACGACCTTGCCATTGCTGCAGATGCCAAGCTCATGGATATCGAGATCGCCGATGGTCTGCGCGTTGCGCGGTACATAGCATTTGTCGAACTGGCCATGGATGACCTCGTTCGGGCGCAGCACGTTCTCGAACCGCCACAATTGATACAACCCGCCAAGGTAGATGCGCTGGGCATTGCCGACGATCCCCATCGCGCGCTCGAAAATGCGCTCGAAGAACGACACCCGGCCTTGCTTGTCGCTGCCGACCAGGTAAATGCGCCCGGTCTGGTAGGAAGAAATGGCCAGCGACATCTTGTGCTGCGACAGCCACCCAGCCAGCCCGCGCGAGCAGCTTTTCTCGACCTTCATCTTGGTGAGGTCTTTCGGCTGCTTTTCGGCTGCTTCTGTTGCGGGCGTCGCCGCCTCTGCCGTGGCGTCCACGCCTACCTCGTCAAGGCCGGTATCGATCTCGGCCTTTCCGGGAGCATCCTGGATGGTCGGTGAGTCTGGGTTTTTTTCGTTTGCCAATGTGCTGTTCCAACTGCCTATGTCGCGGGCCTGGCATCACGCCAGGCCCGTATTTGAACTTGTTTTACCAAGCGAAACGCACCAGTGCCTGTCCGCCCACCGTGCTCTTGTAAGCCCCGCCATCGATCCAGTTGGCGCCGATGGTGAAGCCCCAATCGCCCTTCTGCACACCCAGGCCAAGTTCCGCCATGGTGCTGGTGCCCTGGACGCTGGTGCCGCCCTGGAAGACATTGGCCACCGTGTAGTTCATGTCGCCATCGAACTCGCGAATGGCGTTGATCGACCCGTACGGAGTCCAGCGGATGCCACCTGATTCAAAGGTCTTGCTGACTTCCACGCCAACACGTCCGCGCGAGGAGGTGCCGTCATGGGATTCAAAAGTCGCTGCAGTGCCATAGATGGGACGAACTTCATCCACAGTCGTACGGGTGTATTGCAATTGCGGCACGACCGACAGGCCACCCAGCATCCATTCGTAACCGGCCTCCAAATTCCATGCGCCGGTATGCGCACGCGTGGTAAGGGTGCCGGCGACGGATGTGGAACGCACATCCACTGCCATCCAGCGACCGGACAGATCCACGTAGAAGCCATTCGGCACCAGCCACGTCGCGTACATGCCCCAAGTCATGCCATCCATGCGGTTCTGGCCGACGCCATCACCGGTCAAACGCTGGCGGCCATCTGCGCTGCCCAGGACCACGCCTGCATGGAAGTTGCCATACAGGTTGGCATTGACCCCAACCTCGCGACCCCAGACGCTCTGGTCGTAGTCGAAATGGCCGCCTTGGCCGAAGTTGCTCATCGCGTGGGTGGGATTGACATCGCCTTCGCTGGTGTAAGTGCGGAAGAATGCACTCATCACCTTGCCTGCGTCGCCGTAGGGGTTAACGCCCATGCGCTGCTTGAACGTACCCACCTGCGCATTGAGCATGCCCGCCGCACCGGAGGCGATCGAGGCCGCGAGAGAGCCGGTATCGTTCAGGCCCACCACATCCACACCGACCGAAAACACGTCATCCGCCGTATTCGCGGCATTGATCTGGCTGGTGACCACGACATCGAGGTCAAGGAAATTGTTCGGGTCATAGCCGATGACTTGTCCGCCGACGAACGAGGCAGCGGTCGAATTGCCGGTGACGAAGGCGAACTTCTCGAAATGGCCACTTTGTGCGGCGAGCAACAGCGACGGATGGAAATACGCATTCACCGTCTGCACCGCACCAGCCACCATGCTGCCGTCCACATGCAACTCGTCCGACGGGCCATTCGGCACCATCACGTCAATATTGAGCGAACCATTTCCACCAAGGTCGCCAACGATGGTCAGGCTGTCATCAGCTACGCCATCGACCATGTCGATGACACCGTTGTTGACAAGTGGCAAGGGATTTAGCGACGGGACCAAGGTCGGCACACCGCCGCCAGTGCCCGTGCCCATGCCGATCAGGCTATCGCCATTCACCTTGATGATGCCGGTGTTGTTGAAGGCGTTGCCGTCAACGCTGCTGCCGAGATAAATCGCGCCACTGTCGAAGCGAATAGTCCCGCCGGCCAGGTTGTTGATGGTGTCGTCGCCGTCGCCGAAATCGGTGCTGTAGGTGGTGCCCACGTTCCACACACCACCGCTGCGGTTGTTGAACACATCATCGCCGCCATAGAGCGTTACAGCGCCAGTGATCAGGCCACTGTTGTTGATGATGTCCACCGCGTCGCTACCCACCACCGCGAAGGCGTAGCCCTCGGTACCCTGGACGCTGATCGACCCGGTGCCGGCGTTGTTCAATGTGCTTTGTCCATCCAGCGATTCCATCTGTACGGCCGCGACGCTCGCGTCGTTGCCATCGGCAACCGCCATGACAACGCCCGAATTGTTGATCGTCACGTCGCCGAACGCGCTGGCGAAGATGCCCACTGCCGTATCCGGCGAAGTCGCGGTGACATGACCGCCGTTGGTCACCGAGACGTTGCCATATTCCGAACGCCCTTCGATGCCGATGGCGACGAGCGACGCAGATGCTGCGATCTGGCTGCTCGCTGTGGTCACGACTGTGGTCCCGTCGTCCGAGCGCGCCGCAATGCCAGTCGCGTAGTAATTGCCGTCGGCGATGATGCTGCCGGAGTTGGTCACGTTCCCGAAGGCGCCACGCGTCACTATGCCGTATGCCGCATAGCCGACGTAGCCATCATTGACTGCATCGTCGCTGGCAACGATATCGCCACTGTTGTTGACCGAGGCCGTTCCTTGATCGGCGCGCGCAAACATGCCAATGGCCGCGTCACCACCGCTGATGACGGAAATGTCACCGCTATTGGTGAGGTTGGTGTCGCCTTCCAATGCAACCCCGAACACACCCGCCGACTGGCCGAAGCCGTAAACCTCGATCGAACCGGCGTTGTCCACCATCACGTCGCCCTGGGTCGCGATGCCAAGCACGCCGAAACCACGACCGGCGTATGAATACGCTTCGATTGAGCCCGCGGCCGTGTTGGTCACTGAGACATCGCCAGTCCCGGAGCTTGCATACACGCCATAGGCGTATTTTGCGTTTGCATAGAGCGAGCCGCTATTGACCACCGTCGCACTGGTGAAGCCGGACGCATCCACTGCCTTGGCGGTGTAGCCCGCCACTGCCGACACCGAACCGCTATTGCCCGCATAGGCGGCGCCATTCTGTGCGAACGCCACAATGCCGCTTGCGGTGTAGTTCAGGATCGAGGTGCTCTCGACCGTGATGTCGCCTGCATTGGTCACGTTGGCATTGCCGGTGAACGACAGAGCCGAAGCACCGGACGCTGCACCGGCCGAATTCACCGTGATCGAACTGGTCGAGGTATTGCTGATGGTCGCATTGCCATCGGCCGAGGCCACGATGCCATAGGCTCCGTAACCGTATTTTGTGTACTGGGACGCATAGATCGAGCCGCTGTTGGTCACGCTGGCCGACCCATTGGCGCCGCTCGCGGTGGCCGCGATGCCGGTGCCACCGTAATAGCCCACGCCCGAGACGCTGCCGTTGTTGATCACCGTGACCATGCCGCCTGCGTAGTTGACGGTCGCATTGATTCCCGTCGCCAGAGTGCTTCCGTACACGCTGGTGGTGTAGGTGTTTGGATCGTAGTAGGTGGTGATCGAGCCTGCAACGATGTCACCGTCATTCGTGACGGTCACCGAGCTGCCGCCCTGCGCTTCGATGCCGGTGGCGTAGTAGCCCTGGGCTTCAATGTTGCCGAGGCCGGTGTTCACGACCGTGACTACATCGCCCGTCGCATAGATGCCGAAAGCCGGGGTGGCGTCCATGGACACCGCGTAGATGTCGCCGTCGTTGCCGACCGACGTGGTGCCGGTGCCCTGCGCTTCAATACCAGCCGCCCAGGTGTAGCCCGACACTTCGATCGAACCCGAATTGCTGACCTCGACGTCGGCGCCTGAAGCGAAGATGCCGTCAGCCAGGCCAG
>JBDSGA010000293.1:0-27198 GCA_039919235.1 Thermomonas sp.
ACGCGCTTGGCTCGCATGTCGCCCCGCTGGGCCTGTTGATCTCCACTGCCAACGCGTTGCCGGCAACATTCCAAAACGGCGCCTTCATCAGCGAACACGGCAGCTGGAATCGCTCGCCACTCAACGGCTATCGCGTCGTATTCGTCGCATTCCAGCAGGGCAAGCCGGTCGGACAGCCCGTGCCAGTGGTCACCGGCTTCCATTCGGGCGACGAAAAGACCCTCTATGGCGCGCCGGTCGGCCTGGTCCTGGACCAGCAAGGTGCGCTGATCATTGCCGATGATGTCGGCAACTCGGTATGGCGAGTGACATCGGCCGCGCAGTGAGCATCGTGATCGAATCTGATTGAACGACAACAACGCATGCATCACCGCCGCAATCTTTCAGGCGCATTGGCGCTGGCCTGGTTCGCCTTGCCAGCCGCTCACGCGCAACAGCATGTAGCACCAGGCACCCAGCAGAAAACCCTGCCCGCGATCGTGGTGACCGCCACCCGCATCGCGCAACCGGCATTCGACGTCCCAGCGTCCATCAGCGTCGTGCCGATCGGTCATTCCAACGCCGACACACCGAATATCAATGCCTCCGAATACCTGCGCCAGGTGCCGGGCGTGCTCGCGCGTGATCGGCAGAATTACGCCCAGGACGAACAGATCTCGATCCGTGGTTTCGGTTCGCGCTCCACCTTTGGCGTGCGTGGTGCACGCCTGTATATCGATGGCATTCCGGCGACGATGCCGGATGGCCAGGGACAGGTGTCCAACTTCAATTTCGATAACGCTGAGCGCATCGAAGTGCTGCGCGGACCGTTCTCGGCCCTGTACGGGAACTCTTCCGGGGGCGTGATCCAGGTCTTTACCGCGGATGGCAGCAAGCCCGGCGAAATCCTCGGCAATGTCGGCGCCGGCAGCGACGGCGCGTGGCGTATGAATGCCGGCATCCGCGGAAGGCGTGGCGAGCTTGGCTACAACGTCGCACTTTCGGATTTCCACACAGACGGCTACCGCGATCACAGCCGCGCAACGCGCATCAACAGCAATGCCAAGCTTGACTTCAAACTCGGCAACGGCGGCACATTGACGCTGCTAATGAATACGGTGTCCATGCCGCTGGCGCAGGATCCACAGGGGGTGACGCAGCAGCAGTTCGAAGATGATCCTCGTCAAGCGGCGCCGTCGGCGTTGAACTTCGATACCCGCAAAAGCGTCCACCAGAACCAGGGCGGCGCGGTGTACACGCAGCCTCTGGATAGCGGCCAGGCACTGAACCTGCTGGTCTATTACGGGCAGCGAGGGGTGCAACAGTTTCTTTCGGTACCTGTCAGCGCGCAAGGCAATCCGTTGAGCTCTGGCGGGGTGGTGGCTCTCGACACCACCTATGCTGGCGCCGACGTGCGCTGGACATGGACGGGTCACTTCGCGGGCAAGCCATCAGATCTGGCCGTCGGCATTACCTACGACCGCTCAAATCAAACGCGCCTGGGCCACGAAAATTTTGTTGGGAATACGCTGGGCGTGGTAGGCGCCTTGCGACGCCATGAGCAGGATGACGTTTACAACGTCGATCAATACATGCAGGGCAGCTGGCACTTCGCTCCGCGCGGGTCGCTGACACTGGGCGCACGCCACAGTGTGGTTCGTTTCAATTCACTCGACCGCTACATCACCGTCAACAACCCGGATGACAGCGGGCACGTCGCCTACGGATCAACCAACCCCGTCGCTGGCCTGGTGTTCCGCGTGCGCCCCGACTGGCATCTGTATGCGTCGTACGGCCATGGATTCGCGACGCCGACCTTCAGCGAGCTTGGTTATCGCCCGAATGGCAGTGGCCTGAACTTCTCGCTGGCGCCTTCGCGCTCACGCAACGCCGAGCTGGGTTCGAAATGGCACTTCGCTGGTGGCGGCAAACTCGAGATCGCGTTGTTCCAGGCCGATACCTCCGATGAAACCGGCGTGTTGAGCAGTTCAGGTGGGCGCACGACCTATCAGAATGTGGGTCGCTCGCGTCGACGCGGGGTCGAATTTAGCCTGCACGTCCCATTGGCTGACGAATGGGAAGTGGACACCGCGTACACCTACCTGGATGCGCGGTTCCTGGACGCGTTCGGCAATTGCAGCGGGCCGAACGGCTGCACCGTGCCTGCACATGCACGCATGCCCGGCGTTCCGCGCCAACTCTTCAATGCGGCATTGCGCTGGGGAGGCGCGCTCGGCTGGCACGCGGGGCTGCAGATCGACGCCGCCAGTGCGGTGTTGGCCAACGATGCCGGGGCGATCGTCGCTCCTGGCTACGCGATTGCCGGCGTGAATACCGGCTACGTGTTTGAGACCGGGCGTTACCAAGTCGCGCCATTCGCGCGTATCGATAACCTCTTTGATCTCAAGTACATCGGCTCAGTCATCGTCGGGCAGGCCAATGGCGGCAGCTTCGAACCCGCTCCGGGCCGCACGTTCTACCTCGGCGTGAAGGTGACACTGCGTCAGCAGTGAGGCTCATGCCGAACTGCAGTAGCTGCGCGCGACAGCTGAAGGTGCGATGTGATTATTTGGATTTTGGAATGTCCACTGACAATCGATGAATCGCCCCTGCAATCACGCGCGCACTCTACTCAGCCCCGCGTCACGTCCAGGTGCGTGAGGTAAAGGCGCAAATCGAACTCCAACTGGTGGTAGTCAGGCGCCATGTGCGTGCACAGCTGGTAGAAGGATTTGTCGTGTTCGGCTTCCTTCAGGTGCGCCAGTTCATGCACCACGATCATCGTCAGGAACTCGGCCGGTGCATCGCGGAACACCGATGCGATGCGGATCTCCCGACTGGCCTTGAGCTTGCCGCCCTGCACCCGCGAAATCGCCGTGTGCGTCCCAAGCGCGTGCTTCATCACCTGTAGCTTGCCGTCGTAGATCACTTTTCCGAGCGGCACCGATTTGCGCATATGTCGTTCTTTCAGCGATTGCACGTAGTCATACAACTGACTGTCGTTGCGAACGGCGTGCAACTGGCTGTACTTGTCGCCAATCATCTTGCCCAGCCGATCTTGCTCGATCAGCGCGCGCACCTGAGTGAGCACATGCGGTGGGTAACCAGCGAGGTATTTGAGCGTTTCCATGAGCAGAGCGGCAAGAACGTGCGCGGGGGACGAGCGGCATGATGAGCCAGAAGCCGCCGAGACGGAACCGCGGCGTGCGCGGGTGAATCCGTTCAAACGCGTGCGAATGCACTGGCAACAGCGATGTCACTACGCCTGCACATGGACACGAACCAGCAGTGACTTGAGCAGCATGTCTCCCGCACCGCCACGTTACAGCGCAGCCGGGATCACATACTGGGTCACAAGCTCTTGCAGCGGATACCAGACTGGAAATTGTCCATAGTTGCCAGCAGTGATGGCCACGACCAGGTCAAGTTCCGGCACCACGATCACGAACTGGCCACCGTTGCCTTCGGCTGAGTAGCCGCGATAGTCGTGACCGGCCACGCGGAATGCATGCAGATGCCAGCCATACCCATAGTCATGGTTGGGCCCGAACGTCGAATGCCGGGTCACCGAGGCATCAATCCAGCGCTGATCAATGAGCCGCTGCCCATTCCAAACGCCACCATCGAGATACAGCTGGCCAAGCTTGAGCATGTCGCGCGGACGCATGCGGATGCCACCGGCCAGGTAAGCGTCGTCGTCGGGCATCAGGTTGAGGTGATAGCCGCGCATCTGCATCGGCCCGGCGATCCAGTTTTGGAACAGGTCGGTCAGGCGACGGCCGGTGGCATTGCGCACCACGCCACCCAGCAGGTTGATACCGGCCGAGCAATACACCGCCTTGTCCGCGCCGGGCGCCTGCACCATGGGCAGGTTCAAGGTGTACCGGTACCAATCACGCTCTGCGTGCTGGCGTTGCATCGCCTCTTCGCCACCCGGCGAGTCGCTGTCGTTGTCGTCGCAGGCCAATCCCGAACGCATGGCCATCATGTCGCCAACCGTGACGGCGCGCTTTCCGTGATCCGCGTGCTTGATTGGCTTGTCAGATGGAAACATCGACAACAATGGCGTTTTCGCGGAGATGTCCGCGCCGTGTTGAATCGCCATGCCCACCAGCAATGAGGCGAACGACTTCCCGGCCGAGCGTGTGTCATGCGCCTCTTCGCGGGAAAAACCATGCAGGTAGGTCTCGTATACCAACTTGCCGTGCCGCGTAACCAACAGCCCGTGCACGATTGCTTCCCCGGGGCCGGGCGTGTCACTGGACTCGATCTGCTGCTGCAGACGCAGCATCGGCGCGACCTGCATGCCGACGTCATCCAGTGAGGCGGTGGTCCAGCCATCGCCCGCCGGCACCGGCACGCGGTAAGCATGTTGCGAAGCGGCCGGCGTATTCGCGTAGTAGCCGATCGCATCGTCGCGATCGCGCCGCGTGAAGGGGAACACGCCAATGCCCTGCCAATCGATACGCAACTGTCCGCTCTCGTCATCCAGGCGCGCGTTGAGGGCCCAGCCCTTGCGCTTCGGATCGGTCAACACGACAACTTCACCGTCCAGCTTCACGTCATAGTTGATGCCGCGCCCCAGGTTGTATTCGGGATTGACCAGAAAGGCCTTCAGTGACCCGTCCTCGGCGCGCCAGACCCTCAGGTATTGCGTGATCCGGTCCGGCAACGGATGCAGTCGCGCCATCCATACCTGTCCTTCGCCGCGCGGCAATACCAGCGGCGTTGCGTAAGCACTGGCCAGCCCCTGCCCGGGCGGCTGGATCCAGGTCCCGTCGATACTGTCGTCGGTCAGTCGGCCACGAAAATGACCCTGCCCGCCCGGCATCACGAATGTCACCTCCTCACCATCGCGTTCGACCGTTGCTGACACGCCCGCCATGCTGACCAGCCAAGGTGTTTGCCGGCCGTCCACAGTGAGCACGCCGGACAGCAGTGGCCCGGACACCGTCTCGTTGCCCCACAGCCCGATGATGTCGGATGGTTCCGAGGCGCGTGTGGTCGCAGACAATGCCAGCAAGACGAAAAACAGGGGAATGCGCATCACGACACCTCACGACAAAATTGAATGATGACCACTGCGGCAGCCCATGGCTGCCCTGCGGATGGACGTTAAAGAAGGCATGTCGTGTGCCGGAATGAAGATCATCGGCAGACCCCAATTGCCTTGCTGCATGAGCGATATCGTGCCCGTAGCAGCAACGTAAAAGCATCTTGAGAACGCTGTGTCTGGCTTGCAACCGCAGTGCGACCAAGCCCCCAGGAATCAGGATCAAACAGCGGATATGGCGACCAATGACTGACGGATTGGGCAGGTCTTTGCAGACAAGCCTGCTATCGCGTGGATGCGTCTATGGCTCAAGACGGCGAGGGGCAGACGTTGGCAATGCGCCGTCTACAAGGCCCGCAATCCGGAACCTATGCGTTATGGAAGCGGATTAACCATCTCCGTCCCGATTTTCCCGGGCGTGCGGGATGTCTGGCAAAAGTGGCGTGCGAATTCTGGCGAAACCGGGGCAAATTTCGAATGGTTTCACGACGCTGCCTACAGCGGACCACTGCCAAGCAATGCCCCCCGTAGCGCATCGACGTAGGTGCGACTAGCACGCAGTACGGTGCCATCGCGCAGGCGCAGCAGGTGATCGCGGTTGGACAGCGGCTGCATCTCGGCGACCCGATCCAGGCGCACGATGGTCGAGCGATGGATGCGTGCAAAGCGAATGGGATCGAGTCGGCTACCCAGCCGCTGCAGTGGCTCTCGCAACAGATGCATGTGTGCGCCGACGTGCAGGCCGGCGTAGTCACCTTGAGCCTCTACCCAGTCGATCTCATCTGCATGTACCAGTTGCACGCGGTGACCGAGCCGCACTTCGAAGCGTGTGGCATAGCGTGGTGGCTGGGCACCAACCACGTCGCCGCGATGCAGGGCGAGCGTGTCACGTGCTCGGTCCAATGCATCAGCGAAGCGCTCATCGTCGACCGGCTTGAGCAGGTAGTCCAGCGCGCGCAGCTCGAAGGCACGCAGCGCGAATTGTTCGTATGCAGTCAACAACACGGTCAGCGGCCGTTGCTCTGGTGTCAACGCTTCAAGCACTTCCAGACCACTCAGCCCCGGCATCTCCACGTCGATGAACAGCAGATCCGGCGACTGCGACTGCAGGAACTCCAGCGCCGACGCACCATCGCCACACTCACCCATCACGCTGATATCTGCGTGAGCATCCAACCTGGCCCGAACACCCGCTCGCGCCAGTGGCTCATCGTCCACGATCAGTACCTGCAGGCTCATGCAACAACCGCCATGGGACGAAACGGCATGGCAATCTGCACCGTGCAATCACCATTCGCTGCCAGCGCAAAGTCGAACGCATGCGCATTGCCGTACAGGCGCGCCAGTCGCTCGCGCACATTCTGCAGGCCGATGGTTGGCCGTGATGTCGTCTCGGCATCAGTCGTCGAGGTCACGCCATTGTTGTGCAGGCGTACCTGCAGCTGCTCACCCACGCGTTCCACATGCAACTCCAGCCGGCCACCCGCCGTGCGCGGAGCGATGCCGTGGCGAATCGCGTTTTCGACCAGCGGCTGCAACAACAGCGCCGGCACCGCGGCCTGCAGCAGGTCCGCACCAACGCGCAGTTCCAGCGCCAGCCTTTCGCCGAGACGGATCTTCTCGATGTCGAGGTAGTGGCCGGTCAGGGCCAATTCTTCGGCCAGCGAGATCTCGTTCACTTCACCGCGCTCCAGCGTGGAACGCAACAGATCGGCTAGTCGCGCCAGCATACGATTCGCATCGGTGCCGCGCTGTTCGGCAATCAGCGTGGAGATGGCATTCAGCGTATTGAACAGGAAGTGCGGATGCAATTGATAGCGCAACGCACGCAGCTCGGCGTCGCGTGCCAGCGCCAGTGCTTCTTGCACGTGGGCACGCTCGGCCTCCAGCGCCTGATAGCGATCAACCACCGCATGGATCGCACAGAACGCAATCAGTGCGAGCCAGCATCCCTCCAGCCCGCCGAACAACCAATGCCAGTCATACGTCGGCACCGCTCCCCAATGCACCGCAAGCACCAGTGCCACCGCGTTGTTCGCGATCGACATCAGATAGGTCAACACCAGCAGCACGAACACGGTCACTGGCCACGTCACGCGGCGCTGCAATGCGCGCTGCGCGACCACCAGCGGCAACGTCCACAGCAGGTAGGCGAGCGCATAGATGCCGCGGAACGCCAACGCATGATCCTGGCCAATCGATGGCAAGGCCATGACCGTCATGCACAACACGAGTGGTGCGCCTGCCAGCCATGGCAGCCAGACCGATGCCTCGCCATCACGGGCGGTGGCGACTCCAATCATCTGAATTCCCTCAAATGGCGCACAGCCCGCGCCCTGGCCGCCACTTTAGCGCGCGCGGTCCGGGTAACTTGAATAGGCCATCGCGCTGATCTTCCAGCCTTCACCCATGTTCACCATCTGCCAGGTCTCGCTACCCACGTTGCTGACCTTGCCATCCACCAGGAAAGAAAAATCGAAGTACACCGATGCAATCGCGCCATCGGTCTGGATGCGCACGTTGGAAAATTTTTCCTCAACCTGCTGTTTGCTATCGCCGACAAACGCCGCGAAATGGTGGTAGTTGTCTGCGTGGACTCGCGACATCTCGGGCTTTTTCGCCTTGATCTGCCGGTAGGCATCCTCACCCAGCACCTCGAACCACGAGCCACCCTCAGCGACGAACATGCCTTCGAGCGCTGTCTTGTCGTGCGCGATGATGGCGGCCTGGAACTGCTCGACGACCTGTTCGATCTGGGCCTGCGCCGTGGGCGCATCATTGGCATCGGCGCCGCTCATCACGCAGGTGCAGAGGAATGCTGTAAGCAAGCCGAAAATCATCGTGTGCTTCTTCATGCGTCAAGCCTTTCATCGGAAAGAAACCCAATTGAATCGCTGCGCGCACTGGAGTGACAGTCTTTTGCGGCAGTCCGTGCCTGTGTGTCGATGAAGCGGGTTGCATGCCGCAGATCGCGTTGTTCACCTGCCCCCACATGACTCAGCGCTGCGGGAACGGCAGCAGTGGAATGAATAACGCCTCAACGCATCTATCTACCGGTTCGACGCACGAAATGCCATACGATTCTAAGCCCTGCCTATAGTGGCGACTGATGCGCGTTGATGCGCACACAATCACGCCTGGGGGCAGCGAGAACATGGAGCAACGTCAAAGCAAGGGACGTCGTGCCCTACGTATTGCGCGGAAAACGGGTATTGGATTTGCAGCAGCGTTGGTGATCCTGGGTGTCGCGGGCGCCACATGGAACTTCCTGGCCACTCGCCATGTTCGCAACGCCAACCCACCACCCGGCCACATCTATGAAATGAACGGTCACGCCATGCACTTGTATTGCACCGGCACGGGTTCGCCCACGGTGCTGCTTGAATCCGGCCGCGGCGACGACTTCACTGTCTGGGGCAAGGTGCAGCCTGCGCTTTCCCGTGTCACCCGCACTTGTTCCTATGACCGCGCGGGCTTTGGCTGGAGTGATCCGCAACCTGGCGCACGCGACGGATTGCACATCGCCGATCAACTGCATGCACTGCTCATCAAGGCCGGCATCACCACGCCAGTGCTTTTGGCCGGTCACTCGGCAGGCGGACTTTATGCGCGCATCTACGCATCGAAATTCCCCCAGGGCGTGGCTGGCTTGGTACTCGTAGATGCGAGCACGCCAATCCCGTTGCCCGCCCCACCCTTCGCCTCGTCAATGGATGAACACAGCAACGCGGAATTCATGTTCGTCAAAGCCACTGTGGCATTGGGTGTGGCGCGGCTGATGGGCCAATGCGATGCCGTTCCCAAGGGCCTGGAGGCTTACGCAGGTTGGATCAAGGGCAGCGCCTGCGATTACCCACAACTCGACGAATACGTGCGCGAGTATCGCGCCACAGACGATTCGCACGGACAGGGAGCAAAAACAGGGCCTTTCGGAAATTTACCCATCCTGGTCCTTTCGCAGGATCCGAAGTGGGCGATGCCCGAATTTCTCCTAAAGCGAGTCACCCACAAGGACTGGCTCTTGGCCAGCACTGCGCATGATCAGGAACAGGCGGCATACCTTCAGCTCTCGACAAACAGCCGCCGCGTGATCGCAACGGGAAGTGGGCATTACATACAGATCGAGCGGCCCGATGTCTTGATTCAGGAGACGACGGCACTGATCCATCAGATCAGGAGTGGTGATAGTTCCGTGTCTGCTTTCAAATAAAGATTCATCTTGAAGCGAGGCAGTCATTGAGCTTCGTCCGCTTTGGGTCGGTAGGAGCCGGATCGTCTATCGGCCAGGAGTGAACGTTCAACTCATCGGGCTCGAGCCTTCTCGGCCTGACCTATCGTCAACGTACTCGCAATCAGGTCTTTGAAAGGCGCGAAGTGATGCGTGGCTACCAAGATGATGCGGTCGCTCTGGTATGCGGCGAGCAGTGACACCAACGTATCGCATGAAGCCGCATCAATCTCGTTGACCGGTTCGTCGAACAGCAAGACCGCCGGGGCTGCGATCAGCGTTGCCGCCAGCAGCACCTTCTTGGCCATACCGGCGGAAAGGACCCCCATGGGAACGCCCAGGACATCGCAGAGATGTAGCTGCTGCAGCACTTGCTCGCGATAGCTCGCATCGCGCCGGCTCGCCGGATACAACGCCAGAATGAAGTCGATCAACAGGCCCGCGCGCAACCAGGGAATTTCAGGTGGCACGCCCGGAGCCAGGATGACCCGATCCGAATATTTGGCGAGAGGCATGCCCTAGCTGGATCGTTCCACCTATCGGCGACAGCGCTCCTGCGATCGTCCGGAGCAGTGATGTCTTGCCGACGCCGTTTGGCCCCACCACGAGGTGGACGCCTGACCGAAATGTATACGACAGCTCCCTTGCCGCACCCAAGGGTAGCGTCAATCCTTGTAGTTGGAGCACCTCGATGTGACTCATGTCAGCGCCACCATCAGAAGAATCATCGTGAGTGCAAAATGCGCAGTTGGTATCACCCATCTCGCCAGCTTGCGTGACCAAATCGTGGCCAGCGCACCCGATACGAAGAGGCAAGCATAGAAGTAAAGGGGATACGCAGGCAGAGCAAGATCTGATGCCCCCGCTGGTAAGGCGCGGCGCGCAATTTCCCACGACGCACCGACGCATATCAAGAACAGCGCGGCAGGCGGCACCACAGCGAACGCCGTTATTCGCCTCCGGAATTCACGGTGCCCAGCGAGGAAATCGAACAAATCCAGCACGATGCTCCGAATCATCATCGGCAGCCGGTACAAGGTGACCGATGCAACTGCCATCAGTCCAATCAGCAACCCAGTGGCCAAGCCGATATCGGGCGCATGCCTAGCGATTAGCATCAGGGCAAATGCACACGCACCCAGCAGGCATGCGGCACGAACGATCAGTGACTCGCGCAAATCATGGGTCGACACCGGCACTACCAAGGCAGTGGCCAATGCCAGCCGCTCGTAGCCCGCACGTGCGCGACCAGCAGGCTGCGCCATTGTGGGCTGCGGCAATTGCATTCGAACGGCCAGGGTCGCTGTAAGGACAGCCGTACCCACCAATCCGACGGAACCCGGCGTGCTTTGTGGCGTGATCACCATCATCACCAGCATGGGCAGCCAGCTAAGCAGCACGCTAACCCGTTCGATCGGTGTCGTATCGGGACTGGTGAGTGCCATCAACCCGTCCGCCAGAGCGAGCAGCATCAACATGATGGGCACCGCGCCAGCACCACTGATGCATGCCACCGCGATGAGCGCTGTTTTCCCCATGCCGCGGAACCGATCGGCCATGCTTTTCTGGAAATGCAGTTGGCGCAAACACGCGAAGCCTAAAAACTCATCCATCGCACCTAGGGAAGTCGTTCTCAATGAATCAGTTCGGCAGCGGCTTTGTTGCAGCTAACCCGAATTCAAAGATCCCTGCGCTGGTCGATCACAGTGGTGAAGCACCGGTTCGGGTGTTCGAGCCCGGCGCCATCCTTCTGTACTTGGCCGAGAAATTCGGATCATTCCTGCCTGCCAGTGGCGCAGCGCGCGCCGAATGCTTGTCCTGGCTGTTCTGGCAGATGGGTAGCGCGCCCTTTCTGGGCGGAGGCTTTGGCCATTTCTATGCCTACGCGCCCGCCAAATTCGAATACCCGATCAACCGCTACGCCATGGAAGTCAAGCGTCAGCTTGATGTGTTGGATCGACAGTTGGCGGAGCACCGCTTCCTCGCGGGCGAGGACTACACCATCGCTGACATGGCGGCGTGGCCTTGGTACGGCACGCTGGTCAAGGGCGAGCTCTACGAGGCAGGCGAATTCCTCGGTCTGCGAGAATACCAGCACGTGCTGCCCTGAGCTGACGAGTTTGCATCGTGCGACGTGGACGCAAGGTGAACCGTGCCTGGGGTGATCCATCAAGCCAGCTGCTCGAGCGCCACGACGCCAGCGACTTCGAAACCCAAACCCTAGGGTGAGGTGCTCGCCGGCAACTGGCACGAGCACCCGCAGGCCAAAATCGATGCCTTCGCTGTCCGAATCGACAAGATCAGGCAGCAGCGTCCTTGAGCTTCTTGAGTGGACGCACCTTCAGCTTGATCGAGGCAGGCTTGGCAGCAAACCACACTTCTTCCTTGGTAAACGGGTTGATGCCCTTGCGCTTCGGCTTTGCCGGAACCTTCGAGGCGGTGATCTTCATCATGCCAGGCAGGGTGAATTGGCCCACACCTTTCTTGGAGACGGAACCACTGATCGCGCCTTCCAGTGCTGCGAGCACGGCGCGCACGTCCTTCGAGGCCACGTCGCTTACTTCAACGATGTGGGCGATCAAGCCTGACTTGGTCAATGCTTCCTTGATCGGTTTGGCAGATGCTGCAGTCGGTGCGATCTTCTTGGCTGGAGCCACTTTCTTCATTGCCATCCGTATTCCTCCTCAGGATTGATGTTTGGACGCGGTATGCGGGATTGGATCACCCTTCGGGCACCGTGTCACCTGCCAATGATTGCTGCCTGCAATTTTTGGAACGTTTGGCGTGGCTTGTTTACTTCACCAAATACTTGCCTTCTGTTGCTCCCAACTGCGGCTCCTGAGCGGATAGCAGATCCTGAATGTCCAGTGCGTCTGCCTGTCCTCGTTGGGTCGGCGGCTGACGCGCGCTTCCGAGGCCAGCTTCCGGCCGGAAGTGGACGGTCGAGCAAGGCAATTATGTACAGCGAACGTTCTCAAACGGCAAAGCCGCGCCGCGAAATAGGTGAACTTGAAATCCAAATCGGGGTACTAGTCAAAATCGAAGGTATGTCTCTCGTGAGTGCTGCTTCCATGCGCTATTCGATCTTGACCGGCGCCATAACGTCACAGACGCTGAAATCTGCTGCTTTCTCATCGCGGATCTTATCGATGAACGCGCTAAAGGATGTGCCGGTCAAGATGCTGACCTTGGGCCGCTCGATCGGCGGCATGTCGGCCAGCAAGCGCACCGTTTGCATGATGTCAGGATTGGCGGGCGGCTCCCCCTGATTCAGCGCCAGCAATACATCCATGCCAACAACCACACGCCCAACCACGGTGTAGTCGTGGTCCATGTCGCGACTGGCGCCCAGCATGAAATAAAACTCGCTGTTGGCCGAGTCCAATGGCTTGTCCCGCCCCATCCCCATGACACCGGCGCAATGCGCGCCCCACGCGAGCAAGGATTGCCGATCTGCAGAAATCGATATGGACTGAAATGGCACGCTACCGAGGAAACCGCTGGCAGCGTCGCTGGCATTGCTTGCCAAGACGTCGGTGGAATTGCGCTGATGTTTGAACTTCATTTCAGGTGCCAAGTTCGGATATCTCGTCTTGCCATTGTCTTTATTGTTTGGATTTCCGGTTTGTGCAACGAAATCTCCAATGACACGATGGAACTGTAAGCCGTCATAGATGTTCTCGCGTGCCAGCATCTTCACCCGCTCGACGGATTTGGGCGCCATTTCCGGCCGCATTTCGATGATCAAGCGACCCTTGGTGCTATCGATAACGAGGGTGTTCTCAGGATCGAGCGCGCGCCACGTTTGCTGGGCATGGCAAATGGGACTGATGCCGATAGCCAGTAGCATGGCCATCCCGATCGGTTTACAAAATATCCCCATGAATGACTGCTCTCTTGTGTTGGCCTGCGATTATCGTTTCTGTTTCTCCCGCGATCTTAGCCAAAGCAGTTTTTTTCTAGCTGGGTCGGCAAAAACTCGGTTGCCGGATGTTCCATGCGGTCGTTGGATGCGCTCTGCTTGGTCCGCACGTTTTTGATCGCCTAGGTCGTATTGCCAGCGCATACCGGAGAAGAAACGCCCGCTGATGGTCGTATCGAGGCTTGGTTGCTTACCGGCTAGGAACGGACATCGCCGTAGAAGGGGCTGCCCCCCGGATTGGCAGTTCAAGTTCGCGACTGAACCCAGGAATTCCTGCATCTTCGTTCGTTCCGTTCGGGATGGGGTACCTTCCGTGTGCAGGCGATGCACCCACACAAAACCTTGCGACTCACTGCGCGGTCTCGAGGGTGATCAAGTTGGGTCCTGAAGGGTAGGATATTGAGCGCATGGGCAAGAAAAGACCCTCGAATTTCCCATGCTTGGTCCGTGACATTCTGACCATCACACTGATTGGAGAATCATCATCATGAAGACTGCGGGTTTGCGGGTGTATGCCCAGCACGCGACGGGCTTGCTAGTGCTGGCGTTTCTTGTCGCCTGCGCGGGTGCACCTCGGCAATCCGTAGCACCCAATAACCTGGGTGCCTTGAAAGGCCAGGCGATGGTGGCGGCGGCTGATCCACTGGCTGTGGATGCTGGAGCGGAAATGCTTCGGGCCGGCGGCAGCGCCATCGATGCGGCGATTGCGGTCGAGCTGACACTTGGACTGGTTGAACCGGAATCTTCGGGACTGGGCGGCGGCGGATTCCTGGTTCACTTCAGCGCGAACAGCGAGGCGATCGACGCTTACGATGGCCGCGAATGGGCGCCTGCAGGCGCTGTCGCGGACATGTTCCTGCAGGATGGAAAGCCGCTACCGTTCGAGCTGGCGCAGGCTAGCGGTAAGTCCATCGGCACGCCGGCACTGATCCCGATGCTGAAGCTGGCGCACGAGCAACATGGAAAGCTGCCATGGGCCAGGCTGTTTGAGCCAGCGATCCGGCTTGCGGAGGAAGGCTTCGTGGTGGGGCCACGGCTCAGCAAAACCTTCGCAGACAACAAAGTCATCTTCGAGGCAGACAATCAGGCGCGAGCGATATATCTCGATACTTCGGGCAATCCTTGGCCGCAAGGCCATGTGCTCAAGAACCCGGAGTACGCCCGCACCTTACGCGCCATCGCAGCCAGCGGACCGCCCGCACTGACGCATGGCGCCATTGCCGACAGCATCGTCGCTGCAGCCCAGCGCCAACCGCGCGCGGGAACACTCACGGTGGCGGACTTGCAGGCTTTTCAGCCACGACGGCTTGACCCACTCTGCGCGCCTTATAGGGTCTATCGTGTCTGCACGATGCCTTCGCCCAGTTCGGCGAACGCAATGCTGTCGATCCTCGGGCTGTACGAACGTGCGCGGTCGCAACCGGATGGTCCGCGCAATGTGCAGGACTGGGCGGCCTATGTGTGGGCGAGCCGACTGTCCTATGTCGATCGGGACCATTACATGGCGGATGACCGCTTTGTGCAGGCACCGACGAAAGAGCTGGTCGCCCCGGCCTATCTCGACAGTCGCGCGAAGTTGATCGACTTGTCACGAGGCCCCGCGGCAATGCCCGTTGGCGCACCCGCAGGAGATGCGTTGCGCAATCAATGGGGCAGCGAGGCGATGCAGGAACATGGCACGACGCATATTTCGGTCGTCGACCATGCCGGCAATGCCGTGTCGCTGACGGCGACGATTGAAGCCGAGTATGGCTCGCATCGCATGGCGGGTGGCTTCTGGCTGAATAACCAGTTGACGGATTTTTCCTTCAAGCCGGTGATTGATGGAAAGCCGGTGGCGAATGCCGTCGCTCCGCACAAGGCGCCGCGCTCGTCGATGTCGCCATCGATCATTACGGACAGGGACGGCAAATTGGTGATGGTGGCCGGCTCCATGGGCGGCAGCACGATCATCGCCTCGGTTGCGCGCACGATAATCGGGGTGCTGGACTGGAAACAGACGCCGCAGGCAGCAGTCGGCACTGCAGCTGTCTTTGCGCGTACGCCCGACATTTCGTTCGAGACATCACGCCTGCCCAAGGAAGTGTCCGATGCGCTGCGCGGCCTTGGCTGGCGCATGACGCCAGAAAACCTCGGTAGTGGCACGCATGTGATCCAGGTAACGCCGCAAGGACTTGTCGGCGGCGCCGATCCGCGTAAAGAGGGGAAGGCCCTGTTGCTGCCGGCGACGCAATAGGCTTGGCACAAACAGGGCAGGCTCAGCGCCCGCCGAACGTCCACTTCGGGTCGAACTTCGCCCATTCACGGCCCGCGCATGACGCTACGGCGAGCAGGCACAAAGCGGTACTCCCTAAGACCGGGAGAATCCCATGAACACCGTTGTCACCAAATGCAGTAATGAGCTCTGGAACAAAGGAAAACTGACTGGCCAAAAAGCACCGCTCAGGCTCTGCGACATCTGGGCCATTCGCGTGCGGCTCCAGCTTGCCAATAGACGCGAGACCTCGCCCTGTTCAATCTTGCCATCGATTCCCAGCTCCGAGTGTGTGACCTCGTAAAACTGAAGGCGCGCGACATCGGACATGGCACCCAGATCACCCGCCGGGCGATCATCATGCAGTAGAAGACCAAAAAACTTGTTCAGCTTGAGATCACGGATCAAGCCAGGTAAGCGGTCCGAGCATGGATGACCTCGGAAAGCTTCAACATGACAGCGCGCTGTTCCCCAGTCGCATACATGACTCAGCGCATCTCTCGACGCGGCAGTACGCGCGGATTGTTCACCGTTGGGTTTCAGGAATCGGATTGGACGACACAGCGTATGGAACACATACGATGCGACATGCATCCATTGCACGTAAGCAATGCGATGCTGACCCCATGCTCTCCATCATTGTCCCGGCCCACGACGAAGCCATACTGATCGGCGCCACGCTCGCGGCCTTGCGCAAAGCAGCCGACACACTGCAGCTCGAACATGAAATCGTCGTGGTAGACGACGCCTCCACCGATGCCACCGCCGCCATTGCCTCGGCCAATGGCGCGCGCGTGTTGCACGTGGCCCATCGGCAGATCGCCGCGACCCGCAATGCCGGTGCCGCAGCAGCAACCGGCGACCGATTGCTGTTCGTTGACGCTGACACCCTCGTGGATGCGTCCTTGCTGGCCGCCACGATGGCAGCGATGGACCGCGGCGCGGTCGGCGGTGGCTGTCGCGTGCGCCTGACCGGTCGCGTACGTTGGCGCGAACGCGTGTTCACTGCCCTGCTGATGCAGGTGTTCCGCTGGGTGAAGATCGCGCCGGGCTGCTTCGTGTTTTGCACGCGGGCTGCGTTCGATGCCGTCGGCGGCTTCGACCAGCGCTGGTATGCCGGCGAAGACGTGGCGATGAGCCGCGCCCTCGCTGCGTACGGCCGCTTCGTATTGCTACGCGAAGCGGTCCTGACCTCGGATCGCAAGTTGCGCACGTTCAGCGCACGCGAGCACCTGTGGTTGCTCTGGAGATTCATGCGCGGCGGCCGCAGCATCCTGCGCTCGCGGGACGGCCTGGACCTCTGGTACCACAGGCGAGATCAGGACTAGACGGAGCGCGTCGCGAAGAAAACTGCGTCTGCTATTTGCCTGGCACCGCTGGCGCTGGCCTGAAGCGAGGCACCGGCGCAACGATGGTCGACGATATCGCTGGTTGGCCACGCATGAATCGCTCAATCGCAACCCTCACTTCGGGTGTCGTCATGAACAGGTTGTGGCCGGCATTGATGACCGTGATTGTTTGCAGATGATCCAAGCCGGCGGTGGCTTCCCGATGGCTATCGGGATAGGTGCGTCCGTCCAACGTGCCGGTGAGCATGAGTGTCGGCACATGGCTGACCGGCGCTGTGCGGAACCCATCACCCAGGTCGAGTTGCGGAAACGCATCCCGAAGCTGTGGCATCGGGAAATTCAAGGTGTCGCCCAGCAGCGCGGTCTTGGCCTGTTGCTCGACCAATGCCAGGCGTGGGTCGCCGATCCCGGAGGCAACATCCATGGCCAATGGCATCGCCTGCATGGTCATGGGCATGCCGGGCGAAAAGTACTGTTGCATGATGCCCGCGATCGGCTGGTAATTGCCTGCGTCGGCGGCACGATAGACAGCCAGCATCTGTATGGCGCCTTCGGGGTCGGCGATCGCACCGCCTTCGATCATCTGCAAGTTGCGACGCTGCAGCAGCACGTCAGTCGCCTGCCCCTTGGGGTCCTTGAGATGCAACATGACAGGCGTGGCCTGCAGCTTGCGATGGACGCTGGCAATCAGCGCCTTGATGTCGGGATAGACGACTTTTGCTTCGGGGATGTTGTCTATCGCGGCCTGCAAACGATCAAAATAGGCATCGGTGCGCGCGGGCATTTTCACGGTCTGATCGAGGCCTTCGACGCTCGCGATCACGACCCGGTCAACGCGGTCATCCATCTGCTTGAGCGCGGCCAGGGCCAAATGGCTACCGTACGAAATTCCCCAGAGCGAGATCTTGTCGGCCTTCAGGTGACGGCGTAGCGCGTCCAGATCGTTGACGCTCTCGATGGTGTTGTAGCCGCGCAAGTCCACGCCTTTGGATTTCCAGAACGCAGCGCATTCAAGGGCGGCTTCGCGATAGGCCGCGGCGTACGCTGCATCCGTGAGCGCTTTTGCATCCGACGGCGCCTTCGACGGTGCACAGACCGGCGTGTCGTCGGATGCGCCGGTTCCGCGCTGGTCCAGCGCGATCACGTCGCCGAACTGGCGCATGGCCATGAACAATGGGAAGCGTCGTTGCCCCGCAGCCTGGATGCCGGAACCTCCAGGGCCGCCGGACAGGTAGATGATGGGTGCGCCCGGATTGTTGGTGGTGGCAGGAAAGCGGACATAGCGCAGGTTCAGCATGCGGCTGTGTGGATCCGAACGGTTTTCAGGCACGTGCAGCGATCCGTGGATGGCATTCGTAGTCTGGCCGTCGGCGCTCTTGAACACGAAGGTGTCCGCCGGCGCTTTCGGCGGGTCTTTCGGCGTTGTTGCAGATGCGCTGGCGAACAGCCCCAGGCAGGCGATGGCGAGCGATACGCGCTTCAGGTGGGGGCAACTCATGGGGGTAAGCATCACGGGAAAACTCCAGACCGTTGGTAGGAATGGAGATCACAATGAGGGCGTCGCACTTGCAGGCGAGCGGTCAATCTGCGAACGGTAGCGCCTGATCTGCGAGTGGTGGGCAAGGTTCCGGCAGCGGCCCGGTATATTCGTTGCACGGTATGTCCTACATCCTTCGCCTCTCGCTACTGCTCACCCTGTGTCTGTCTCTGCTGCCGGTTGCCTCGGCTGCAGCGCCATCGATGCAGTGGATCGACGTCGACAGCGTGACCACCTGTCCAGCGCAAGACGGCCACACAACGCCGCCTGATTTTTTGGCTCCCGGTTGCCAGAAGACCAGCTTCTGGGCGATTGACCCGCAACACGCCAGCCTTTGGCTCAAGTCAAACATCAACGTTACCCCTGTCCTGTTGGATCAATCGGCGCCGCTGGGGCTATTCGTCTCAGGCAAGTTCGCCAGCACCGCGTGGTTGAACGGTCGGCGGATCGGTGGCAATGGCAAACCGGGAGTTGATGCAAGCCGCGAGACGCCAGGCCGGATGGATGCGGTCATCCCGATTCCCCGCGACGTGCTTCATATTGGTGCGAACGAGATCGTCCTGCGTGTATCAGGGTATTCAGGATTTCTGCGCCTTGGAACGCCGATGCAAGCGTTCGCGATCGGAACCTACGCCGATCCGACTGACATGGCCCTGCGGGCCTACTGGCCTTCCCTGATCACGTTTGGAATTTTCCTGCTTGGCATGTTGTATTTCGCCGTCGTCAGCCTGCGGGGAAACGATCGCAAGGGATCATTGCTGCTCTGCCTGATCTCGATGTTCGCCGCTGGACAACTGCTCGCCGAAGTCTCGCGCGGGCTCTATCCGTACCGCTATCCATTCCACGATGTGCGCCTGATATTGATCGTCCTGTGCTCACTTGGCTTCGGGCTGTGCCTGACCGCCCATGTGATCCGCAGGTTCAGGCCGCCGCACCCGCTGCTGTCATTCTCCACTGTCGCGCTAGTAACCGTAGGTACAGTCGTTTTGGTCAACCCCTACGACGGCAAGGCGTTGCTGGCGATGCTGTGTCCGGTCTTGTTTTGTGCACTGGGCACCGCCTACTGGTGGTGGAAGCGGAAGCCCGAAGCTGCCCCGTATTGCCTTGCGCTGATTCTGTTTAGCGTATTGACGTTCGTGTTGGGTGGGCAGTTCCTCGATGTCGTCTTCTTTTTCCTGGTCGCGGCACTCTTGCTGTTTCTGTTTATCCAGCAAGCTGCGGCGCTCACACGCGAACAACAGCAGCATATTGCCATGGCGAGCCGCGCGCGCCAGCTCGAGGCTGCATTGGACCAGGCACGCACGCGCAAACAGCCAGAATCGCAGGTACAAACGGTCAAGGTCATCGATACGGGCAGGATCGAACTGGTATCGACCGACGAAATCACCCATTGCAGCGGCGCGGGTGACTACGTCGAACTCTACATCGCTGACGGCAGCAAGCGCTTGCACACCGGCAGCCTCAATGAGATGGAGGCCGAGCTGCCATCTGGGTTCTTGCGCGTGCATCGCTCGCACATCGTCAACACCGCATTCGTCGAGTCGCTCAAGCGCGAGTCCTCCGGCGTCGGCCAGCTACGCATGTCGACCGGTGAAGTCGTGCCGGTGAGTCGCAGGATCATGCCAACGGTACGCAGGACGATTGGCTCTATTTAGCCTGAAAGGCAGCGCCTACGCGGCTGTAGATCCCGCCTACCCGCGCGACCTGACGCAACCGAATGGCCGGTATTCGCTCTGTTAGTCGTTCTCATCTCGATCAAACCATGGAGTATTGGGATGCGCGGATTCCTGTTCATATTGCTGCTTCTCGTGACCGGTAGCGCCTTTGCTGACGCAACGGTGCCTACCAAGGATATCGCCGGAGCAAAAGATCCTGTTTGGCTGCAGAGATACGAGGGAAGTTTCATCGTCAGCTATGACCACCGAGGTTTCGACGCGGTTGCGTTCCCGGCATCCAAGCTGATCAAATCCGAAGTTGAAGATGACGTCGATGCAAAAAACAACACCATGTTCCGCTCTAAAAGGGTGATGGAAGTGGAAGGCGAGTACACCCGTCTGGTCTACGTTGCCCCGGAAGACAGGTCGCCGCTGGAGGTGATGCGCAACTACATCGATCTGATCAACGCCGCCGGCGGCACCTCCAGATACGGCTGCCAAGACAAGGCTTGCGGGGGCGAGATCTATGGCAATGATCATGGTGGCGGACGACAAGGTTTGATGGAGAAGATCTATCCACAAAACCGCCTGAAGGATGAGGCATTTTCGAACGGCGCATGCGCGACCGGAGAAAATCCCGGCGAACAACGTTATCTGCTGGCGACCATTCCTGACGCGAAAGGCAAAGACCGCACCTTGGCCGTTTACACGTTTAGCATGCAGGGTGACACCTACTGCAAGGCGCAAAACGGGCGGACTGGAATCCTGATAGTCGCGGTCGAACCAAAGGCGCGAGAAAAGAAGATGGTCACCGTCAGCTCCGGCGACATGGCCAAAGCGCTTGCCGCGGACGGAAGAATCTCCTTATATGGCATTTATTTCGACACCAATAAATCCACGGTGAAACCGGATTCCAAGTCGACGTTGGAACAGATTGCTGCTCTGCTCAAATCGCAACCCACTCTTCGGCTGGGCGTGGTGGGGCATACGGACAACGTGGGCGGTGTTGCACCCAACCTCAAACTCTCCGAGCGGCGCGCTGCAGCGATTGTGACCGCTTTGGTGGAGGACTACGGCATCGACGAATCACGACTGGAAGCAAGTGGCGCGGGCATGTCCAAACCCGTCGCCGACAACGGCAGTGAACAAGGTCGCGCCAAGAACCGCCGTGTCGAACTGGTTAAACGCTGACAGCAGCTTGCGATCAACGCTGCTGCAAGTTACCGCATAAGCGATGCCGTTCATCAGATGAAATTTGCGGGTTCACCTGAGTCTCAAAGTGAACCCGCAACGCTGATGATGCGATACCGCTAGCCTGCCCCCCTTGCCGCCAGCATCCGGTCCAACATCGATTTCAGCGCCAGTGGCCGCAGCGGCTTCATGAGCAACGGCAGGCCTGCTTCCTGAGCGGCACTGCGTACCGCGCCGGTTTGGTCGGCGCTGAGAATCATGCAGGGCACGACGCCGAAACGTTGCGAGAGCCGTTGCTGCAATGCCACGCCGTCGTCGCCGGCATCAAGGTGGTAATCAAAGATCCACAAATCCGCTGGCTGCGTCGAGAGGCTTGCTGCCGCGGCTTCGCCATTGCCTACCGCATCGACTTCACAGCCCCAACTGCTGAGCACACTGCGCAGCGCCGTCAAGGCCATTGGCTCATTATCAACCACCAGTATGCGCAAGCCGGCAATACCTCGCGCTGCAATCCGTTGCGCGGCGGCTTCGGCGACTAGCGCTACCTCAATGGCAAATACACTGCCTCGCCCAGGTTCACTGCACAGTCGCATAGGCGAGCCCAGCAGCTGGGCAATGCGCTGTGCGATTGCCAGCCCAAGACCCAGTCCCTGCCCCGGCACGCCATCGCCACGACGGAACTCCTGAAAGATCGCTTCATGCTGGTCAGCGTGGATACCTGGGCCGGTGTCATGTACCTCAATGCGCAGACGTTCGCACACGTTCTCGCCGAAACCAATCCGCCGCGCACCCAGCAGGACGCTACCTTGCTGTGTATAGCGCAGTGCATTGGCGAGGAAGTTCTGCAACACGCGCCGCAACAATTGGGGATCGCTGTGCACCCATGCACGCGTCGGCACGAACCGCAAACGCAGACCGCGCTCGCGCGCAAGCACGACGAATTGCGCCACCAGCGGGTCGAGCACTTCGGCCAGTGGAAATGCGCGCGGCTCGGGCACCAATCCACCCGCCTCCAGCCGTGACATGTCGAGCAAGGTAGTCAACAGGTCGGTGGTGGAATCCAGGGCACCGCCGATCTGCCGTGCCAGCGCGCGTTGCTCGCCGTCGCCACGTTGCTGCAACGTGTCCGCGAACAAATGCGCGGCATGCAGTGGTTGCAGCAGGTCATGGCCGATGGCCGCCAGGAAGCGACTCTTGGCATCGTTGGCGTGCTCGGCTTCGCGCTTGGCGGTTTCCAGCAGCGTGGTGCGATCAACGACGCGTTGTTCCAGCGTTTCATTGACGCGCATCAGGCTGGTTTCGGCCTCGCGAAATGCGGTGACGTCGGTGAAGGTGGCGACGAAACCGCCACCTGGCATCGGGTTGCCACGAATTTCGACGATGCTGCCATCCGGGAACACTCGCTGGGACAGGTGCGGCGTGCCCGCGCGCATGTGCGCCAAGCGGCGATCCAGCGCGGCAACGGACGCGTCCATGCCGGCGACGTGGCGCATCGCCCATGAAGAGGCTTCGGCAATCGGCATACCCACTTGCAGCAAGTCCGCTGGATAGCCGAACAGTTCTTCATAGCGGCGGTTCCATGCAACCAGGCGCAACTCGGCATCGACCACACTGATGCCCTGGCTCATGTTCTCCAGCGCCGCTTCCAGCAGGCGCTGGTTGAAGCGCAGGTCCTGGCTGGCCTCGCCGACGATGGTCGCCACGGTATCGAGGTCGGGGCCGTGCGCATCGATGCTGCCTTGCTCGCGCCGCGCGGCATCCAGCAACACGCGCGCGGATGCTGAACCCAGCACTGCCGACAACGCACGCTCGAGTTTCGCCTCGACATCGCGGCTGTTGCGGAACGCGGCATCGACTTCGGCGGCGGGCAGGAATCGCCGCGCGACTTTGTCGAGGTTACGTGCGTCGAGCTTGCGCTTGCCCCGCTTCACCACCGGCCGAGCACGAAACGCGAGGATCAGTGTGAACAAGCTGCCGAGCGACAAACTGGCCGCCACCGCACGCGCCAACGGGCTCCAGCCTGTCAAACCGAAGAGCGAATCCGGGGCGAGCCATTGCTGGCCGAACGGCCCGTCCTGCAGCCACGCGGGCGGATGCCCGTGCATGCCCAGCAACAATGGCACCGGCAGGCACCAGGCCCAGATCGCGAAGCCGGCGAACAGGCCTGCCAGCACCGCACGCGGCGGGGTTGCCGGGCGCCAGATTGCAAACGCCAGTGCTGGCGCTAACGTGGCGAGCGCCGAAAACGACAACGCACCAACATCCGCCAAGGCTGCGTTGCCGGCAATCGATCGGCTATAGGCCCACGCCAGCAACATGATCGCGACGATGCCGGCGCGCCGCAGCAGCAGCACATTGCCGCGCAAGTCGCCAGCATCGCCACGCGCCCATGCGCCGCGCAACAAGCCCGGCGCCAGCCAGTGATTGCCGATCATCAGGCTCAAGGTGAGCGTGCTGACCACCACCATGCCGGTGGCGGCGCTCAACCCGCCCAGGAATGCGAACAAGGCGAGGCCGGCGTGGCCTTGCGACATCGGCAGGGCCAGCACGTACAGGTCCGAAGGCACGCCCTGTGCAGACAGCAAGGCATCACCCGCACGCGCCAACGGCAGCACCGGCAACGCGATCAGGATCAGGTACAGCGGGAACAACCAGCGCGCCGTCCACACATGTCGCTCGTCGCGGCACTCAACGACGCCTACGTGGAATTGATGCGGCAAGGTGAACATGGCCAGCGCGCCCAGCAACACCAACGGCACGAAGCCACCGCTGCTCACGCTGGCGGCCGGCGACTGCAATGGCACGTCCGGCAGTTGCAAGCCGAACCAGACGAACAACCCCAACGCCAGCATCGCGGCAAGTTTGAACAGCGACTCGAATGCCATCGCCAGTACCAAGCCACGGTTGTGCTCGGCCACACTGGCACGACGGGTACCGAACAACATCGCAAACAACGCCATCATCAGGGCCACGTACAGGCCGCTGTCGCGCCAAGGCGGCTGATCCGCGCTGCCTGCCGAGCCAGTCAACAACGCGAAGCTCATCGCCACGGCCTTGAGCTGCAGCGCGATGTAGGGAATCAGACCGAGCGCAGCAACCAGGGTGACGCCCGCAGCGAGCCAGGCATCCTTGCCAAGGCGCGTGGCAATCAGGTCGGCAATCGACGTTGCATTGGATTCCTGCGCCAGGTTGACCAGGCGCAGCATGGTCGACGCCGCGAACAAGTACAGCAGCAAGGTGCCGACGAAGGTCGGCGGCAGTGGCCAGTCGTAACGCGCGGCCTGGGTGACGGTGCCGAAGAACGTCCACGACGTGCAATACACCGCGAGCGAGAGCGCATACACATGCCGCCACTGCTTCGCCAGCACGCCCGGATGGCGCTCGGCATACAGGGCGGTGCCGAACAACAGGCAAAGCCAGAGCAGTGCAGCGGCAACGACAGCAGCGACGCTCAGCATCGCTGCACGTTCAGGCATTGTGGTGCGATCTGCTCGGTGGTTAAGCCATGGGTTCGCATTCGCCGCGAGCATAACGCGACGGCGGGCCGAAGCCCGCCATCGTCCAACTCACTTGGTAGCGTGAGGATCAGAAGTTGTAACGCGCCGAGATATACATGTTGCGCGGCAAGCCGTAATAAGCAGTCTGGATGTTGCCCACGCTGCTGAACTCCTGGCCTTCGGTCTTGTATGTTTCGTCGGTCAGATTACGCACGCCAGCCCGCACCTGCCATTTGTATTCAGGCGAATCCCAGACGCCATAGGCGCCGAGCAGGGTGTACGCGCCCTGAGTCAGGTTTTCGCGGTTGTCCACGGACAACCAGGTCTTGCTGCGATAGGAGGCGTCGCCGCCGATGCTCAAGGTGCCTTTGTTGCCCAGCGAGAAACTGTGCTGGATTGCCACCCGACCCGTGAAGTCCGGTGAGAAGGGCACATGGTCGTGGAGATGCGGATCGTAAGTGGGACGAGTCGAATCAGTGACATTCAGGTCGTTGAATTCATCGTAGCGTGCGTTCATCCAGCCCAATTGCATGGAGAACGTGGTGCGATCGCCCAGTTGCGCCAAGCCCTCGAATTCGATGCCATCTATCGTCATCTTCGCGGCGTTGATCACCGGGAATTTGAACAGCGGGATGCCACCGGACGGCAGCGTTTCGGAAACGCGCGCCTGGAAATCCTCGTATTCACTGTGGAATGCAGCGATGTTGGCCGAGAGGCGACGGTCGGACGACTGCATCTTCAAGCCAAGCTCATAGGTCCAGACGAACTCCGGCGCGAATTCGGCATTGTTGGCCTCAATCTGGTCGTTGGCCCGGCCGTTGAATCCGCCGGACTTGAAGCCCCTGTTGGCCGAAGCGTATGCGGTTACCTTGTCGCTGAAGGCCTTCTTCAGGCTGAACGATGGGGTGGTCGCACTCCAGCTCTTGCGCGCTCCGTTGATGACAGCCTGCGGATCGGCACTGAATGCCGCCAGTGGCGGACCGAAGAATGCGCTGGTAGTACGGTCGTAGTCCTTGGTATCGCGTGAGTGACGCACGCCGGCCGATACCGTCCAGCTTGGGCTGAACTCCCAGTCGGCGCTGGCGAAGATCGCGCTGCTCTTGGTGCGCAGGTCGTCCTTGATGGTGCGCAAGAATGGAACATGGATTCCGAAGAAGCGGATGAAATCATTGGCATAGGCTTCCTGGTACGACGGCACCTTCTCGTTGAGATAATAGGCGCCGAAGATCGCGCGCAGGTTGCTGCCATTGTCGTATTGCAGCTGGAGTTCCTGGCTCCATTGCTTCTGGTGGACCCCGACAAAGACGTCGCCCAGTTGATATTGCGAGGCGTCGATATCGATGTAGGACGCCGTATCGAGCTTGCGCCAAGCACTGATACTTTTCAGCGACCACGCATTGTTGAGGTCCCAGCTCATATTGAGTGAGACGCCTTTGTGGGTCATGTTCTGGCCTTTGTCGGGCGAGAGCGAAGTGCGCGCAGTGAAATCGTAATCGCCGGTAGGCGCTGGCAGCAGCACCGGGTCGAGCGCTGGGGGTAGCACGAGATCATCGGCCTTCAAATTCGCCGTCGGACGGCCCAGTGTCAGGGCTGCGTTTTGCTTGGTGTAGTCGACCGACAGGATGGCATCGAAACTTTCACTGGGACGGAACGCTAGCTTCGCGCGCACCGCACGGGTGTCATCGTCGTTGTAGCGCTTGCCGCTGATCGCATCGCGGACATATCCGTCATTGGTCACCCAAGCACCGGCAATGCTACCTGCCACGGTTTCACTCAGCTTGCCGCCCGCGTAGAAGCGTCCTTCGGCACGTCCATAATCGCCCGCAGTGGCCTCGACCGCGCCACCGGAATAGTCGAATGGATCCTTTGTTGTGATCTTAATCGCGCCACCGGTCGAGTTCTTGCCGTACAGCGTGCCCTGCGGACCGCGCAGCACTTCCACCTGAGCCACGTCGAACAGTGACAACATTGCGCCGTTGATACGTGAGTAGTAAACGTCATCGACATACATGCCGACACCGGGGTCGAAGGTCTGCAGCGCATCGGGCTGGCCGATGCCACGAATGAAGACGTTGACGCTATTGGCCGAACCGCGGCCTTGGACAATGTTCATGTTGGGCACCGCGCCCTGCAAGCCAGTGATGTCGCTGGCCTGAAGGTCCTTGAGCTGCTCCTCGCCGAAGGCGCTAACAGCGACTGGCACGTCCTGGATCGACTCTTCGCGACGACGCGCAGTGACGGTGACGGCGCCCAGCGTGGTCGGCTCGGCCTTCTGCCCGTCCTTTTTGTCTTGCTGCGTCGCCGAGGCAGTTTCAGCATCCTTGGCGAAGGCCGGCGTGACCGCCAGCATTGAAAAAGCCAACACACCATGGATCGCCAGACTCAATTGCTTGCGCTTCATCGCTCCCCTCCTGCGGGTACGTGCGTTCTGCGGACACATGCCGCCATGGCAGGCACGTTAGGCGTAAGCACCGCGTTCCGGCATTGGACGTTCGGACAATGGGCCGCACGCGTGGCAAGCCGGAGACTCGCA
>JBDSGA010000294.1:0-4039 GCA_039919235.1 Thermomonas sp.
TCGCATGAGTGTCTGCAGCATTTGGCATCGACGCAATACTCGATATCGCTCCGTTACACTCAGGCAAGCACCCGCTACCCAGGCCACCGATGCTTTCATTGCACGCCGCAGCAACACGCCGCGACAGCGGCAAGCCCCCGAAGATCGGCTTGGCCATCGCAGGCGGCGGGCCCACTGGCGCCATGTACGAACTGGGCGCGCTGCGTGCACTGGACGAAGCCTGCGATGGCCTGGACCTGACCCGGCTGGACTGCTACGTCGGGGTCAGTTCCGGTGCGTTCTTCGCCGCCGGCCTGGCCAACCGCATGGACACCGCGGAACTGTGCCGGATCTTCATCAGCGGTGATAGCCAGGATGTGAATTTCCGCCCGGAAACGTTCCTGCGCCCGGCGCTGATGGAATACATGAAGCGCGCCGCTGCAATCCCGAAGCTGACCGCGCGACTGACCCGTGACTTCTGGTTCGGGCGAGGTGATTCGCGCTGGTCCGACCTGGTCAACCGCGTTGGTGGACTGATACCGGCCGGACTGTTCGATAACGCCGAAGTCGAGCGTTTCCTGCGTGACGTGTTCACCCGTGGCGGGCGCACCAACAGTTTTCGCCAGCTTGACCGCGCGCTGTACGTGATCGCCGTGGACCTGGACAGCGGTGAAGCGGTGCGTTTCGGCGACAAGGGTTGGAACGACGTGTCGATCTCGCAGGCGGTGCAGGCCAGCGCTGCCCTGCCCGGCCTGTATCCGCCAGTCGAGTTGCGCGGGCGTCACTTCGTGGATGGCGCGTTGCGCCGGACCATGCACGCATCGATCGTGCTGGATCGCGGCGTCGATTTGATGTTGGGCATCAATCCATTGGTGCCGTTCAATCCCGGCAACGACACCGAGGCCGTCGCCCAGTCTCACCGTTTCAGCGACCGCCGCATTGCCGATGGCGGCCTGCCAGGGGTCCTCTCGCAGACGTTGCGCACCATGCTGCAATCGCGGATGCAGGTGGGCCTGGCGCGCTACGCACAGCAATATCCCGACATCGACCAGTTGGTGTTCGAGCCGAACGCCGACAACCGCGAACTTTTTTACACCAACGTCTTCAGCTTTGCGGCGCGCCGGCGTATCTCGCAACTGGCCTATCGCAACACCTTGGCCGACCTGCGCAAGCGACGCGAGGTACTCGCACCGATCCTTGCCGTGCATGGCATCCAGCTGCGCGCGGACGTGATCGCTGACAAGCCGCGCTCGATCCTGGCGCACCTGCCAGCTAGACGACGTCAGACCGACACCACTGCCCGCCTCGAGCGCGCACTCGACGATATAGAGCATCGTCTGGGACCGGCTCGCCACGTGGTGTGAATGCTCTAGACATGGCGGGGATGCTGGTTTCCACTCCAACACCGCGCGTCGTTGATGACGCTACATGAGGATCCATGGCCAAGCTCAAGAAAACAGCACGCAAGACCACCACCGGCGCGAAGGAATCCAAGGCCCAGGCCGAGCGCCTCGGCAAGTCGATTACTGAATCCGCGCAGCAGATCTGGTTGGCCGGCATGGGCGCGTTCAATCGTGCGCAGGCTGAAGGCGGCAAGCTGTTCGAAAGCCTGGTGCGTGACGGCCTGTCGCTGGAGCAGACCGCGCGAAAATTTGCCGGCAACCGCGCCGACGTCGTCCGTGACGTGGTCGAAGGGAGTGTCGGCCAGGCCAAGGAACGTGCCGCCGACACGTGGGACAAGCTGGAAAAAGTGTTCGAGGACCGCGTGCAACGCGCCCAGGTGAAGTTGGGCGTCCCCAGCCGCGAAGACCTCAATGCGCTCACCGTACGCGTCGAGAAGTTGACCGCGGAGTTGCGCAAGTCCAATGCCAAGCCCCCCGCGAGCGCGAGGCCGGCCAAGGCAGCGAAGCCCGCCAAGGCACCGCGCAAGGCCACCAGCAAGCCTGCTGCCAAATCGACGCCAAAGCTTGCCGCCAAGGCGCCTGCAAAGAAGCCGCGCAAGACCGCTGCCAAAACCATCAAACCCGAATAAGCACCGGTCAAAAACGACCGTCAAAGTCCCGCCAGTCCATCGTGTCGCTCGCGTCCCTCCCCCTGCGATCCCGGACTGGCGGGCATTCGAATCGGATGACGCACGCTGCGATGGTCATCGCCCATTGATCCGTTGGGGGCTATAGTTTCCGTAACAATTCCCGCTGCCACGGACGGTGTCATGTTCCCGCTTTTGATTGCTCTTGTTGTATTCGCACTAGCCGGCGTAGGCGCAACCACTTGGTTGCGCAGGCAGCCTGCGACTGAACACGATCTAGCAAAGGGCCTCGAATACCTGGCTGGCCTGCGCTGGGGAGACTTCACTCGCCTTGTGCTGCGTGCGATGCATGCACGGGGCTACGCAACCATTGGCGATGACGGCAAGCCTACCGATGGCGTGACCGCCGATGGCAAGGACATCCTGCTCAAGCGCGGTACCCAGCTCACCCTGCTGTCCTGCAAATACGGCAGCGCCTCGGTCGTCTCCGCCCAAGCCGTGCTGGGACTCGGAAAATCCGCGCAATTGCGTGGCGCGGATGCCACCATCGTGGTGACCCCGGGCCGCTTTGACGCGGAAGCACGTCGTGTCGCCAACCAGCAGCAAGTGGAGCTGATTGATGGCGAGCAACTGTGGCCCAAGGTGAAGCCTTTCATTCCCGAACAGCTGCTGCCTGGCAACGTCTCGAAGGCGATTAATCCAAACGCGCCGCGCATGGCTTGGGTAGCTGCGGCGGCGCTTGGCGTGATTGCGTGGCTGCTGGCTTACAACATGCAGGTGCCGATCGAACAAAATCCAGGGACACTGGCCTCAGTCGCATCTCAACGCGTTGCGCCTTCCACTGCAGGCGCCCCTGCTCGTGCCTCCGCGCCTGACTTGGACAAAGTCCCCACGGATCCCGCGGCCCTCGATATCCGTCGCCGGGAAGTCGCCGCTACCATCGCCACGCTGTTCGGCGTGGGCAGTGCCAACTGGTCGACGCAGTCCACCCTTCTGGTGAACCTGACCAGTAGCGATGCGGATCCGGTTGCCCAGCTATGCCCATTGCTGGAGCGCTATCCGGAGTTGGCTGCATCGCGGGTGCAACTGCAACCTCCACCGGGCAGTGAGCGTCCGGTGCGTTTCATCCAATGCCGGTCGTATTGAAATTTCACACTTGAGTCTTGGGTAAGGATCTGGTCAAGCGCGCTTGACCAGCCCTCGCTCAATTTTCAAATCACCAATGCACGCCACGCATCAGTGACGCAAATGCGATTTGTTCGTTGCTGGGCGGCGTTTCACCCCTGAGCGCCGCCTTGTCGCCCTTGGCGGCCGCTGAATCTGGAAACAGCTCGAACGCGGTACTCATGATCACCTCATAGGCCTTCGGCGCCAATGCATTGATCAGCGCGCTGAAAATACCCAGGCGTGTTGCAATGCGGCTCGGCTTTTCAATGATGCCCTTGACGATCAAGTCCGCCGCTTCGTCCGGGGTCAGGGTCGGCACGCTGTCGTACATCTTGGTCGGCGCGATCATCGGCGTCTTCACCAGCGGCATGTTGATGGTGGTGAACGAAATGCCCTTGCCCGACAGTTCACCCTGCGCGCAACGACTGAATGCATCCAGCGCCGCCTTGGACGCCACGTACGCGGCGAACCTGGGCGAACTTGCCAGCACGCCGATAGAACTGATGTTGATGATGTGACCCTTGCGGCGCTGGGTCATGGTCGGCATGAAGCCCATGATCAAGCGAATACTGCCGAAGTAATTCAGCTGCATGGTCCGCTCGAAATCGTGGAAACGATCGTAGCTACCCTCGATCGAACGTCGAATCGAACGCCCGGCATTGTTGACCAGTACGTCGACGTGATCGTGCTCCTTGAGGATCATCGCGACCAGGCGATCACAGTCCGCCATGTCGGCCAGGTCCGCCGTGTAAGCGAATACCTTGCCGCCTGCGGCTTGCATCTCGTCGCGCGCCTTGAACAATTCTTCCTCGCCACGCGCCACGATCACGGTAATGGCGCCGGCGGCCGCCACTTTCTGCGCAG
>JBDSGA010000295.1:0-14850 GCA_039919235.1 Thermomonas sp.
AGGACCAGGATCTCGGGCATGCGGCGCGGGCTTCTACGACAGGGATGTGCAGGATAGGCGATGCCGGGGCCGGCATGCATCGGTTAGGCTTCGGCGATGGAACCGCTCGACACATGGAATAGCTGGAGCGAACGCATGCGCGACCGCGCTCGGATCGGCGCCTTCCTGCGGTTCGTGTGGGAGAGATTCGTTGGCGACCGCTTGTTCGAGGCGGCCGGCGCGTTGTCGTACACCACCGTATTCGCGCTGGTGCCATTGTCGATGGTGGTGTTCGGGGTGTTGTCGGCGTTCCCCGTCTTCGATGTCTGGAGCGCCAGCCTGCAGAAGTACATCTTCTCCAACTTCGTGCCGCATGCGGCCAGTGAAGTTCAGAAGTACCTGATCGAATTCTCGAAAAATACCAAGTCGCTGACGACGGCTGGTGCCTTGGCGCTCGTGGTCTCGCTGTTGGTGACACTCACCAGCGTGGAATCCATCTTCAACCGGATTTGGCGGGTGCCGACGGCCCGGCCCAAGTTCAGCCGGTTCCTCGTCTACTGGACCGTGCTCACCTTGGGCGCGCTCGTGGCCGCGGCCAGCCTGGCGCTGTCCACGCGGTTCTTTGCGCTCGCAATCTTCGAAACCATGCCGGGCCGCTGGTTGGAAGCCTTGATGTTGCGGGTGGCGCCGATGATGATCGAGATGTTCGCGTTTGCTGCAGTGTTCAAGGTGGTACCGCACCGCACGGTGAAGTGGCGCCATGCCCTTGCCGGGGCAATCCTGTCGGTATTCCTGTTCGAGAGCGTCAAGGCCGGGTTGAGTTTTTACCTGGGCAGCTTTGACTCCTACCAGAAGATCTATGGCGCCATTGCACTGGCACCAATCTTGCTGCTCTGGATTTACCTGGGTTGGAGTTCGATTCTGTTTGGCGCGTCGTTTGCCTCGTCGCTGTCCGCGTTCCGGTACCAGCCGGCCGCCCTGCGCCTGCCTGAGGGATTCGAGCTGTACGGCTTGCTGCGCATGCTCGGTCGTTTCCAGCATGCGCGTACCAGCGGGCGCGGCCTGCATATGGATGACATCCAGGAACTCGAACCCATCCTCACCGATAGCCTGATCCAGGAGTTGCTGGGACAATTGTGCGAGATCAGTGTCGTCCGCCGCTCCGAAGGCGGGGAATGGTTGCTGACGCGTGATCTTGACGATGTCAGCATCAGTGAGCTGTATGAAGCCGGACACTTTCGCGTGCCGGTTGCCGAAGCGCTGCTGCCCCATCGCGACGACACGCTCGGCATGGCCGTCATGCATGCGCTGGATGGCCTGCGCATGCCCCTGCGCGAACTGCTGAAGCAGCGCGTCAGTAACATCTATCGCGATATTCCCGGAGAATGAACATGCGCCTGCGACACGTGTCATGGCTGTTGTTGTCGTGCATCGCGGTGTCCGCGTGCAAGCGTGAAGTCACCCCTGCTGCGCTGCCAGCGCCGATTGATGCCCCTGCTGTGAAGGTCGCGCCCGCGCAACCGACTGCCGCCGACACCCCTGCAGCCAAGGCAACGCCTTCGCTCCGGGTCACCACGGTGGATGGCAAGACCTTCGACCTCGCCGATCAACGCGGCAAGTGGACAGTGGTGAATTTCTGGGCGACCTGGTGTGGCCCGTGCCTTAAAGAGATGCCTGAGCTGTCGGCGCTCGACGCGATGCGCGAACACATCGTGGTGGTGGGCCTGGCCTATGAAGACACCACAGTCGAAGCCATGCAGGCATTCCTCAAGACCCATCCAGTGGTATATCCCATCGCGCTGCTCGACGTTTACAACCCGCCGAAGGATTTCGATCCACCGCGCGGGTTGCCAATGACCGTGTTGGTCGGACCCGATGGCAAGGTGGTCAAGACGATCACTGGGCCGGTAACCGCACACGATATCGAAACCGCGATTGCGGCTGCGGGTGGTCCACGTGCTGGCTGAGCAGGCTGGCTGACCGGGCCGGTGAGTCCATGGCGGCCGCGCGCTTCCTTGTGAGTGGCAAGGTGCAGGGCGTCTGCTTCCGCGCCAGTACGCGCGAACAAGCATGGCAATTGGGCCTTAACGGCCATGCTAGAAACCTCGCCGATGGTCGTGTGGAGGTGCTGGTGGTGGGCGATTCGGATGCAATTGAACAGCTGGCAAGCTGGTTGCAGCAGGGGCCGCCGCTGGCGCGGGTGGATGTCTTGGAACGGCAGGATGGCGATATGCAGCTCGACGCGCATGGCTTCTGGATACGCTGAATGCGCATGCCGGCACTGGCCTGTGCACGACGTTTCTCACGTATGCAAGAATCGAGCTAAGGGGTATACGCATGGCGCTGCATGATCGGTAATTTCATTGATGAACTGAAGCGCCGCAACGTTCCGCGTGCAGCACTGCTGTACATCGGCGCGGTATGGGCACTGGCGCAAGGCATCGCCCAGTTGGGCCCGGAGTTGGGTGCTCCCGAATTCGCGACCCGCTGGTTCGTGATTGCCGCGGTCATCGGCTTGCCAATTTGGCTTGTAATCGCGTGGCGCTATGAGCTCACCAGCAGTGGGATCAAGCTGGACAGCGAAATCGCGCACGATGCCACGAGGGATCGCAAGTCCAACCGACGCACCGACGTGGCGATCATCGGCGTCTTGGCGATCGCCGTGGTGTTGTTGCTGACCGACAGGCTGCTGGATCGGGGTGAACCGGCGTCCCTGCCCATTGCTGCGATTGCCACGGATGGCAATTCCATCGCCGTGCTGCCGTTCGATAACCAGAGCAGCGACAAGGACCAGCAATACTTTTCTGACGGCTTGTCGGAAGGATTCATCGTCGCCCTGTCGCGGATCAAGAAGCTGCGTGTCATCAACAGGAAGTCATCGTTTGAATTCCGTGACAGCAAGGAAGACAGCCGGGCGATTGCCGCGAAGCTCGGCGTCAGTCATTTGCTGGAAGGCAGCGTGCGCCGCGTCGGCGATACCGTGCGCATCAGTGCCAGCCTGACCAAGGCCGCCGACGGCAGCACGCTGTGGGCGGACAGTTACGACCGACCGTACAAGGATCTGTTTGCGCTGCAGGATCAGATCACCAGTCAGGTAGCCAACGCACTCAAGGCACAACTACAACCCACAGTGACGCACTCCCAGCAAGGCGACCGCCCGCCAAGTGGGAACCTCGAGGCCTATACCGCCTTCTTGCGGGCGCTCCACGCCACGACGTTCGAAGAAGCGAACAAGCAATATGATCAAGCCATTGAATTGGATCCAGATTATGGGTTGGCGTATTCGAAGAAGGCACGCATGTTGCTCGACACGTTGTCGGCAGGCGGATTGTCTGGGACGAAGGCTGAGGAAGCCTTCGCTGACGCGGATGCAGCAGTGCAACGGGCGATGCGCGTAGCGCCTGATCAAGCGGCCACCCATATCGCCCGTGGCTACCTGCTGATGCTGAGGGACTTCGACTGGAAAGGCAGCGAAGCTGAATTCAAGCGCGCGGTCGAATTGGCTCCCGAAGACGGTGATGCGCTGTTCCAGCTCGGCGTGGCACGTGCGAGTCAGGGCGACTTGCGGCAGGCTGTGGACCTGACGCGCAAGGCCATCGCGATTAGTCCTCTCAGCGCAGACTGGTATCGATGGCTGGTGGCCTACCTGATGCCGCTGGGCCGTTTGGACGAGGCAGAGCAGGCTGTCGGCAAGGCCATCGAGCTTCAGCCGAAGGGTGTCTATAACCACCACTTGCTAGCCATCATCAAAGTGTTGAAAAAAGACGCCGCAGGCGCCCAGAAATCCGCAGACGCGGAACCGGCAGGGCCTTGGCAGGATTTCGCGTTGGCGTTTGCCGCCCAGATCGGAGCAGATCGCGCTGCGGCTGATACCACCCTCAAGGACAGCATCGACAAGTATGCAGAGGGTTGGGCCTTCCAGATCGCTCAAATTTACGCCGTGCGGGGTGAGCCCGACCAGATGTTCAATTGGCTGGACCGAGCATGGAAAGCACGCGACACGGGCATGCAGACCCTGTTGTATGACGCATTGCTGTTGCCGTACCGAGGCGATCCACGCTATGCAGCGTTGGCAAAGAAAGTCGGCCTGCCGAGCCCCGGCGCAGTGCGTCTGGCAACGCCTGCTGCCCCCAAACCACCTGCGTCGGCTAAGCCTTGAACGACGCGACTGGCTTCACCACGCCGTAGCGTTCCTTCGCCGGCTTGCCAACCAGCGGTGGCAGATCGATGCTGGGGGCATCGACATGGGTGTCGGGGAGTCGGTCCAGCAGGTCGCGGATCAGGGTCAGGCGGCCGAGCTTCTGGTCGTTGAAATCCACCAGCGTCCACGGTGCCGCATCGGTATGGGTGGCCTTGAGCATGGTTTCACGTGCACGGGTGTAGTCGCCGTAGCGTTCGCGCGCCTTGAGGTCGACGGGTGACAGCTTCCAGCCTTTGAGTGGATCATCGCGGCGTTCGGCGAAGCGTTTTTCCTGCTTGTCCTGGTCGCAGCACAGCCAGTACTTGAACAGCAGGATGCCGTCATCGGCGAGTTGCTTCTCGAATACCGGCGCCTGTTGCAGGAATGCCTTGATTTGCGCCTCGCTGGCGTAGTTCATGACCTTCTCGACGCCCGCGCGGTTATACCAGCTGCGATCGAACAGCACGATCTCGCCCGCCGCTGGCAGGTGCTCCACGTAACGTTGGAAATACCACTGCGTTAGTTCGCGCTCGTTGGGTTTCGGCAATGCCACCACCCGGCATTGGCGCGGGTTGATGTGTTCGCTCACCGCGTCGATAACGCCGCCTTTACCGGCAGTGTCGCGGCCTTCAAATACCACCACCAGCCGATTACCGGTGTGTTGCAGCCAGCGTGCGGCTGCCGCGAGTTCGACCTGCATCGGTTCCAGCAGGGCTTCGTAATCCTTGCGCTTGAGCCTGCTCATCGGTTGGCCGCCTTTGCCGTTGTCTTAGGTCGCATGCTGCTGGCCACTTCCAGCAATGCCCCCTGCTGCTTGGCGTTTAGTCTGCGATAGGCCGCGAGCAGGTCGTGTTCACCCTTGGTTCGTGCCGGATCCAACGTGTTGGCCAGTTCGCCGAGCAGGGCGCCCGCCGGGACGCCGAACACGCGTGCCAGTGCGTCCAGTTGTTCCTTGCCCGGCAGCTTGTCGCCCTTCAGCCACGCGCTGACGGTATTGACGCCGGCGCGCGGAATGGCGGTCGCGATGTCGGTGACGCTGAGGCCGCTGGCCTTGGTCAACAGACGCAGGGTGGTATCGATCGACATCGTCATTCCTTCAAGTGCTGGTCATGCATGCTTGTCAGCGATCGCGTGCCCGCGCATCGATGTGCGAACTTTCCAGCAATCGGGGTTTCAGGTTCACCAGGTTGCAGGGTTTGGTGCGTGCATCCAACTGTGCACGGATGATCTTGTCCCAAGCCGTGCGGCAGGCCGAGGTGGAGCCGGGCAGGGCGAACAGGAAGGTGGCATTCGCCAGCCCGGCAAATGCGCGCGATTGCAGCGTGCTGGTGCCGATTTCCTCGAAGCTCAGCGCGCGGAACAGTTCGCCGAAGCCGGTCATCTGCTTGTCCAGCAACGGCAGCAGGGCTTCCGGTGTGGAATCGCGTCCGGTAAATCCGGTGCCGCCGGTCACCAGGATGCCATCGGCATCGCGGTCGGCGATCCATGCACTGGCTTGCGCGCGCAGCTGGTATTTATCGTCCGGCAACAGCGCGCGGGCATGCAGGAGGTGGCCTTCGGCCTGCAGCGCTTCGACCAGGTAGTCGCCCGAGGTGTCATTCGCCAACGTGCGCGAGTCGGACACCGTCAGCACGCACAGTGAAAGGGGCAGGAAGGCCTTGCTCGCGGTCATGGCTGCAAGCCTATACCCAATGTGGATCAGCGCAGCACCAGCGAATACCACTGGGTGGCGTCCTCGTTCCAGCCGGCGGCGCGGTAAAGCGCCCGCGCTGCGTCGTTGTTCTGGGCGGTTTCCAGCGAAATGCCCATCGCGCCGTCCTCGCGCGCGAACTGGGTGGCGGCTTCCAGCAGGGCATGGCCAGCGCCACTGCGGCGTGCACCGGCATCGACATAGAGGTCGTTGAGGATCCAGGTGCGCGAAGTGCGCACGGAGGAATACATCGGATACAACTGGGTGAATCCGATCATGGCCGTGCCGCGCGTTGCGACGAACACGACGGATTCGCCGAAGCGCAGGCGGCTGCGCAGCCACTCGCGGGCGCGCTCCGGATCCGAAGGCTGGTCGTAGAAGCTGCGATAGGCGTCGAACAAGGGCACCAATGCCTCCAGATCGGCAGGACCGGCGCGATGGGTGGAAATCGTCATGTGGGGACTCGTTGTGTCGCAGAAGACTGCAGCGAGCTTTTCATTCCCGAGCGCCAACGGGAAGACCTTCGCCGCGATGACCGCCGTCAGCTCACCCCCTCGCGCGCGAGTTGCGCGAGTGCTTCCGCCTGCTGTTCTTGCTGCAGGCGCGCGACCAGTGCGTCGAGGTCGCCCTCGACGATATTCGGCAAGTCGTACAGGGTCAGTCCTTCCACCCGGTGGTCGGTGATCCGACCTTGCGGAAAGCTGTAGGTGCGAATGCGCTGGCTGCGATCACCACTGCCCACCTGCAGCTTGCGGTCTGCGGCGGTAGCGGCGGCGCGCTTTTCGAGTTCGGCTTCGACCAGCATGGATTGCAGGCGCTTCATCGCCTTGTCGCGGTTGGCGTGTTGGCTGCGTTCGGTCTGCGACTCCACCACCACGCCGGACGGCATATGGGTGATGCGGATTGCGGACTCGGTCTTGTTGACGTGCTGGCCACCCGCACCGGAGGAACGATACGTGTCTACCCTGAGGTCGGCTGGATTGATCACGATCTCCGTTTCACCGACTTCGATCGCGATGATGGCCACGGTCGCCGCGGAGGTATGGATGCGGCCCTGTGATTCGGTCGCCGGCACCCGTTGAACGCGGTGAGTACCGGATTCGTATTTGAGTTTTGCGTACGCACCATCGCCCTCGACCCGCGCCACGATTTCCTTGAAGCCGCCATGCTCGCCGGGACTGGCCGACTCCACTTCAACCCGCCAGCCGTTGCGCTCGGCGTAGCGGCTATACATGCGGAACAAGTCGCCGGCGAAGATCGCGGCCTCGTCGCCACCGGTGCCGGCACGTACTTCGAGGTAGATGCCGCCATCGTCGCGTGCATCACGTGGGACGAGTTGCGCAAGCAGCTCGCCTTCCAGCTGCTGCAGGCGCTGGTTAGCGGTGGCGATCTCGTCATCGGCCAATTCACGCATCGCCATGTCGTTTTGGAGCAGAGGATCGCTGCGCATGGCCTCGGCAGCGGCGAGGTCGGCGCGCGCCCGGGTTTCATCCGCCAAAGCATCGGCCACCGGTTGTAGCGTCGAAAACTCCCGCGACAGGTTTCGAAAGCGGGCTTGATCGGTCGCCACTGAGGGATCAGCGAGCAGTCGCTCGATTTCCTCGCGGCGTTCAACCAGTGCGTCGAGTTTGCGGCGCAGTGCGGGCGTCATTCGGGTGCGTCATCCATCGGTGTACCAGGAATGCGCGTCCCGATTGCGGGCTTGGCCGGCAAGACTTCCGGGAACAGGCGCTCGGCGGCACGTCCCAGCTCGCTATCACCATGCAGCGCGGCGTCGCGCAGGGCCACCGTCGGTGCATGCAGCAGCCGGTTGGTCAGGGCATGGGCGAGGAACTCCAGCGCCTGTTCCGGCGGCACGCCCATGGCCAGTTGATGACGCGCTTTGGCCAGCACGTCCGCGCGGGCCTGTTCGCCGTGCGCACGCAGGCGCAACAGTGGTTGCTGGCGGGTGCTGGCCTGGAATTGCTCGACGAAACGCGCGACTTGCAACTCGATGATCGCCTCGGCCTGTTCGGCCGCGGCGCGGCGGCTGCGGCGGTTGTCTTCGATCGCCCGTTCCAGGTCGTCCACGGTGTACAGGAAGACGTCGCGCATGCCGGCGACATCCGCTGCGATGTCGCGTGGCACTGCGAGATCCAGCAACAACATCGGACGATGCCGGCGCTTGGTCATCGCTTGTTCGATCTGCCAACGCCGCAGGATGGGTTCCCGGCTGGCGGTGGCGCTGATCACCACGTCGGCTTCGTCCAGGTGACGATCAAGTTCGGCGAGCGGCAGGGCGATGCCGCCGTGGCGCGTGGCCAGCTCCTGCGCGTGCACAAGCGTGCGGTTGGCGATGAGCAGGCGCTGTACGCGCGCCTCGACCAGGTGCCGCGCGGCCAGCTCGATGGTTTCGCCAGCGCCGATCAGCAGCACGGTGGACTCATCCAACCGTGCGAAGGATTGCTGTGCCAGACGTACGGCGGTGGAGGCGACGGACACCGGGTTGGCACCAATGCGGGTATCGGTGCGCGCGCGCTTGGCGGTGGCGAATGCCTGCTGGAACAAGCGATCCAGCGGACCGCCGAGGATCCCGGCATCGCGCGATGCGGCCCAGGCCTGTTTCACCTGGCCGAGGATTTGCGGCTCGCCCAGCACCAGCGAATCAAGACCTGTTGCGACCCGGAACAAGTGGCGCACGGCATCGGCATCGCGGTGCCGGTAGAGGTAGGCATGCAGGTCATGGCCGGTGCGCGGGTGGGTGGCCAGCCAATCGGTCAGCGACTGGCCGTCGTCCTCGGTCTGCGCATAGAGTTCGGTACGGTTGCAGGTCGACAGCAGGACCGCCTCGCGAACCGCCGGCATGTTGCGTAGCGCGGCCAGTGCAGGGCCCAGCGCATCCTGGGCAAACGCCACTGTCTCGCGCAGGGCAACCGGCGCGGTCTGGTGGTTGATGCCGAGGACGTGCAGTTTCATGTGTTGGCCGGTTTCAACAAATCCATTCAGGTACCTGCGTTAAGCTGCCGGCACAACCGCAGAGTGTACCGGCCCCGCTTCGATCCCCATTGGATCCCACTTGCCCATGCCCATGCTGCAACGTCTCCGCTCCAGTTTGATCCTGTCCGCCACGTTGATTGCCTGCATGGGTCTTGCCGATGCCAGCAAGCCGACACCGTCCAAGCCGCAAGATCCGCTGCAAGCGAGTATCGCCGGTGAATTCGCGCTGCAATCGGGCCAGTTGGCTGAAGCCGCCCGTCAGTATTTGCAGGCTGCGAAGAGCGCCAGCGATCCCGTCCTGGCCGAGCGTGCCGCCCGGATTGCGCTGCTCGCAAATGATGACGCGCTGGCGCGCGATGCCTTCAAGCTGTGGCAGTCCATGGCGCCACAGGTCAATGCGTCCCAGCAAGCAATTGCCGCAACTCTTGACCTGCGGGCGGGCAAGCGGGGGGATGCGCGGCAGCAACTCAAGGCCTTGTTGACCGGCGGTGCCGACGGCTGGAAACAGGTGCTGGCGGCGCTGATCGGGGCCGTGGGCAAACAGCCCAAACTGGTGGTCGACGTACTCGGCGATCTGGTCGACGATCCCGCGATGGCAAACACACTGGAGCCCTGGCTCGGCTTCGGCGGCCTTGCGCAGCGGCTGGAACAGCCGGCGCTGGTGGCGCGCATCGTCAAGCAGGTGGTGGCCCGCTTCCCGGGTGAGCCGCGGGTAGCCCTGCTCCGCGCGCAACTGCTGCGCGAGAGCGGCAAGCCGGACGAAGCACGTGGGCTGCTGGCGGGGCTCGAAGATGCGGCCAAGCGGTCGATGCCGCTGCGCTGGTCGCTGGCGGGTGAATACGATGCAATTGGTGATCCGGCCAAGGCCGCCGCGGTGCTGGCATTCGGGCCGCAGGACGAAACCAGTTACGCCCAGCGCGCGGCCTTGCTCGACAAAGCCAAGGACAAGACTGGTTTGGCCAGCCTGTACGACCAAGCCAAACGCGAAGCGACCCGGCCGGATCCAGGCCGCCGCCTGTTGCTGGGCCAACTCGCTGAAGTGCTTGGGCGCAACGACGAAGCCTTGGCCTGGTATGCGAGCGTGCCGGGCGATCGGGCGCAAGCCATTGCCCGGCTGCGCAGCGCCAGTGTCCTGTTCGCACTGGGTCGCAAGGCCGAAGCGTTCGATGGCCTGCACGCGATGCAGTCGGAAGCCGCGCTCGAGGATGACACCCGTCGCGACGCCTACTTGCTGGAAGCCGAATTGCGACTCAAGGACAAGGATGCGGCCGGCGAGCTGGATGCCTACGCGCGCGGCATCGCTGCGTTCGCCGATGACCAGGCGTTGCTCTACTCGCGTGCACTGCTATGGGAGCGTCGTGATGACATCACCAAGGCGGAGGCCGATTTACGCCGCATCCTGGTGTCCACGCCCGACGATGTGACCACGCTCAATGCGCTCGGCTACACCTTGGCCGACCGCACGACGCGCTACCAGGAAGCCCTTGAACTGATCGACCGTGCGCGCGTGGCCGAGCCCGGCAATGCGGCGATCATCGACAGTTATGGCTGGGTGTTGTTCCGGCTGGGGCGCAATACCGAAGCACTGGACCAGCTGCGTCGGGCTTATACATCGCAGAAGGACCCGGATATCGCCAGCCATCTCGGCCATGTGCTCTGGGTGATGGGGCGCAAGGACGAGGCGCGCCGCTATTTCGATGAGGCGCGCAAGATCGACCCAGAAAACCGGTCGCTGCAGCGCGCCCTGCAAGAGGTTGGCGCGTGATGCGAGGCTTCGGCGCGGCCGTCATGTGCTTGGCGTTGACGGCCTGCCAGAGCCTGCCGCTGGCCGTTGCTCCCGCCAATGTGTTGACCGGCGAAGCCCAGGTGCAGGCGGCGATGCGGTTGCAACAGGCCCGTGTCGCGGGATTGGGGCTGGACCATGCATCGTGTGATGCGCCCGCTTGGGCGATGTCCGGGCGGGTCGCCTTGTCCAATGGCAAGGATGGCGGCAGCGGCCGCATTGAGTGGAACCAAGGCGCCGGGCGCACGCAAGTCACGCTGTCCGCGCCGGTCACCCGGCAAAGCTGGACGCTGACCGCCGATGCTGGTGGCGTGGCGCTGGATGGCGTTGCCGGAGGCCCGCTGCGCGGTGTGGAGGCAGGTCAATTGCTGCGCGAATCCACTGGCTGGGAAATCCCGGTTGGCGCGCTGGGTTGCTGGCTACGTGGCGTCCCTGCTGATCCGGCCGCAATGGGGGATGCCAATTCGGTGTTCGGCACCGACCAGCGCCTGCTGCGGATCGAGCAGGGTGGCTGGGTGATCGACTATGCGAACTGGCAGGCGGATCCCGTGAGTGGCATCGACCTGCCGACGCGGATCAATGCCGAGCAGGCGTCTAACCGGGTTCGGCTGGTCGTGGATCGCTGGGGCAACGAGTGATCCCTGCATCGGCAGATGAGGGCTGGAGCCATTGGCCGGCACCAGCCAAGCTCAACCTGTTCCTGCGGATCACCGGTCGTCGACCCGATGGCTATCACCAGCTGCAGACGGTCTTCAGGTTGCTCGACTGGGGCGACCGGGTCGGTTTGCGGCTGCGCGACGATGGCCGGATCGTAAGAGTCGGGCAGGGCGCAGAAGGTGTCAGCGAGCAAGATGATTTGCTGTTAAAGGCGGCTAAATGCCTTCAAGATGAGGCTAAATACACACAAGGTGCAGATATCACCATCGAAAAACGCATTCCGATGGGCGCTGGTCTTGGCGGCGGGTCGTCGGATGCGGCCACGGTGCTGGTTGCCTTGGACCGGTTGTGGGGATTGGGACTCGATGTGGATTGCCTCGCAGCCTTGGGTGCGCAGCTGGGCGCTGACGTCCCCGTCTTCGTGCATGGCCACAACGCGTGGGCCGAAGGCATTGGTGAGCAGGTGACCCCGATCACATTGTCTCCAGCGTGGTATTTGCTGGCGAGCCCGGGTGTGCATGCCGCGACTGCCGGACTTTTCCAAGCGGCTGATTTGACGCGGGATGCTGCACCCGCAACAATATCCGACTTCCTTTCGGGAACCGTGCTCGGCAATGCGTTCGAGCCGGTGCTGCGCCGCCGCGAACCTGCCGTTGAGGCCATGTTCGTGGTTCTGGCACGCATCGGCAGGCCGCGTTTGACCGGTTCGGGCAGCGTGTGTTTCGTGGAATTCGCTGATCGTGGATCCGCGGAAGACGCGCTCGCTGCCTTGCCTGCCAGTTGTAATGCTTGGCTGGCACGCGGTGCGGAGCGGTCGCCGCTGCTGGACGCAGTGGAAGTTTTCAATGTAGGGGCGTCGCCAAGCGGTTAAGGCACCAGGTTTTGATCCTGGCATTCGTAGGTTCGAATCCTTCCGCCCCTGCCATCTCGTGACACGTTCTATTGCTGCATAGGTATTGCTGGATCAGTTCCGCCAGATAAGTTACGCAACATCCTGAAGTCTTCCCGCATGGTTCGCCGTGCGGTCCATGCACCGCCACGGTCAGAGCGCAGCGGAATGACGAACATGCAAGACGATCACAGCCTGCTGGTCTTCACCGGCAACGCCAACCGCCCGCTCGCGCTGGCGGTGTGCAAGGAGCTGGGCATCCGTCCGGGCAAAGCACTTGTCAGCCGGTTCTCCGACGGCGAAGTGCAGGTGGAGATCGAGGAAAACGTGCGTGGGCAGGAGGTCTTCGTGATCCAGCCGACGTGCGCACCCACGGCTGAGAACTTCATGGAATTGCTGGTCCTGGTGGATGCGCTCAAGCGCGCCTCGGTGGCCAGCGTGACTGCGGTGGTGCCGTACTTCGGCTACGCCCGCCAGGATCGCCGTCCGCGCTCGTCGCGGGTGGCGATCACGGCCAAGGTCGCCGCGACGATGTTTGGCGCAGTGGGCACGGACCGGGTGCTGACAGTGGACCTGCACGCCGACCAGATCCAGGGATTCTTCGATATCCCGGTCGATAACGTGTATGCGTCCCCGCTGTTGCTGGCCGACATCTGGCGCGCGCACGGCACTGACAATCTGATCGTGGTCTCGCCTGACGTGGGCGGCGTGGTGCGGGCACGCGCCATTGCAAAGCGCTTGGACGATGCCGACCTCGCCATCATCGACAAACGCCGTCCGCGCGCGAACGTCGCCACGGTGATGAACATCATCGGTGACGTTGAGGGCAAGATCTGCGTGCTGGTCGACGACATCGTCGATACTGCGGGCACCCTGTGCGCCGCCGCCGCTGCCCTGAAGGCGCGGGGCGCGCTCAAGGTCGTCGCCTATTGCACCCATCCGGTGCTGTCTGGCGCGGCACTCGACAACCTGACCAAATCGCAGCTGGATGAGCTGGTGGTGACCGATACCATCCCACTGTCCGACGCCGCTCGGGCGTGCGGACGTATTCGCCAGCTCAGTGTTGCCGAGCTGTTGGCCGAAACCATCCGCCGCGTGGCATTCGGCGAATCAGTCAGCTCGCTCTACGTCGACTGACCACACAAATCCGCGTTGTCGGCAGCAGCCGATGGCGCATCCCACTCATCTGGTCGCGGGTGAGTGTCTTCAGCCGCCGCGAGGCGGTTTCATTGCAACGAAAGTGAGAATCGAAATGTCCGAACACACCATCAAGGCCATCGGCCGCAACGTCGAGGGGAAGGGTGCGAGCCGCCGCCTGCGCCGTGCCGCGTCGATCCCGGCCATTGTCTACGGCGGCAAGTCCGAGCCGATGCCGATCCAGCTTGAACATGAAAAAATCTGGCTGGCCAGCCAGAACGAATGGTTCTATTCATCGATCCTGAGTCTGGAGATCGACGGCAAAGCCGAGTCCGTGTTGCTGCGTGACATGCAGCGCCACCCCTTCAAGCAACTCATCCTGCACCTGGATTTCCTGCGCGTGGATGCCAACCAGACCCTGCGCGCGCACGTGCCGTTGCACTTGGTCAATGCGGAAACCTCGCCGGCCGGCAAGATCAGCGGCGTGGTGATCATGCATGAGCTGACCCAGGTGGAAGTGAGCTGCCTGCCGAAGGATCTGCCCGAGTTCATCGAAGTCGATCTGTCTGCGCTTGAAGTCGGTGGCATCGTCCACCTGTCGGAAGTGAAGCTGCCGAAGGGCGTCGAAATCCCGGCCCTGAAGCTGGGCAAGGAACATGACGTGGCCGTGGTCGTGGCCAAGCATGGCCGTGTCGAGGAAGAAGAAGTCGCTGAGCCGGAAGCCGTGGTATTGCCAGCGGCCAAGCCTGCCAAGAAGGACGACAAGTAATCGCGACGCGCTCTGTCGGCAGCTGCCGATGGAGCGCCCGCGTTGCTTCGTGCCATGGCGATGGCTGGACTGCGCCTCATCGTCGGGCTGGGAAATCCTGGTCCCGAATATGCCCGAACCCGGCACAACGCCGGGTTCTGGTTTATTGACGCCTTGGCCGGGCGCGCAGGTGTGCGCTTTGGTCTGGAAAGCAAGTTGTTTGGCGAGATTGCCAAGATCGACATCGACGGGCAGCCAATCTGGCTGCTGAAGCCGGCGACGTTCATGAATCTGTCCGGCAAGTCGGTCACGGCCGCACTTCGCTACTGGAAGATCGAACCGGAGGAAGCGCTGCTGGCGCACGATGAACTGGATCTGCCGCCGGGTACGGCGCGGCTCAAGTTTGATGGTGGCCACGGTGGCCAGAATGGGCTCCGCGATACCGTGCGCCTGCTTGGCCACGGTGGTTTTCATCGCCTGCGGATCGGCATTGGTCATCCCGGGCACAAGGATCAGGTCACGCCGTGGGTGCTGGGCAAGCCCGGCCGCGATGATGAAGGGCTCATCCTGCGCGCCATCGATGATGCAATGGACGTCATGCCACTGGCGGTGAGTGGCAATTTCATGGATGCGATGACACGGCTGCACACGCCGCGTCCCGACTGATCCACCCAACATTTCATCGCGTGGTCCCTGCCACTGGCAATGGGCCGCGCGGCACTGGAGCAACAAGCGACATGGGCATCAAATGCGGCATCGTCGGCCTGCCGAACGTCGGCAAGTCCACCCTGTTCAACGCGCTGACCAAGGC
>JBDSGA010000296.1:0-3364 GCA_039919235.1 Thermomonas sp.
TAATCACGTACTGCGTCACCGACAACGGCGTGCCGGTGTATTGGGCGATGAAGACGGCTGCCAGCGCCGGGTAGATCGCACCGCATCCGTCCATCTTGATGGTGGCACCCAGCGGTATGGCGAACCCGGCGTAATCCTTGTTGACGCCTAGGTTGTGGATGGCGCAACGCAATGACACCGGCATGGCGGCGAAACTCGAGGACGCCACGAAGCCCACCTGCATGCCCGGGAACGCGCCCCGGAAGAACTTGACGGGATTCAAGCCGTGCGCCAGCAGCAACCCGGTATAGACCACGATGACGTGGAACGCGCACGCGGCATACAACGCCAGCACGAACTGCAACAACGGCTTGAGCTGTTCGAACCCATAGCCGCCGACCAACGCCGCGATCAGACCAAAGGTGCCGATGGGGGTGAATTCCAATACGAAGCGAGTGACCTGGATCATCACCTCGCTGGCCTCGCCGGCCAGCTTGCGCAGGCCTGCGGTTTTTTCGCCCAGCTTGACCAGTGCGAAGCCGACCAAACCGGCAAAGAAGATCACTTGCAACACGGTGCCGTTGTTCGGAACCAACACTTTCATGCCATCGGCATTCTTGCCCACCGCCGCGCCAGACAATGCTGCGAACGGGTTGGGCGGCACCAGATGGAACAACATGTCCAGCACGCCGGGCACGTCCTTGGCTTGGTAGTCGGACGCGACCTTGAGCACGCCAACCCCAAGACCCGGCTGGAACACATAGCCCGCCGCTAACCCTACGCCCACGGCCAGCACCGCCGTCAGCGCGAACCACGCAAACGTGCGGCCCGCCAGCGCAGCGATGGACTTCTGCCCGGCCAAGGAGGCAACCGCATTGATCACCGCGAAGAACACCAACGGCACCGCGATCATCATGATCAGGTTCACGTAAACGTCGCCGAGTGGCCCGAACCATTTTTCCGCATCGGGGCCAAACGCCCAACCGGCCAGCGCACCCAATACGAAGCCGGCGACCACGCGCTTCCAGAACTTGATACCGAACCACCACTTGAACATGCGCAGGATCCATCGGGGCAGCTGGCGACGATAACCCGGCCGCACCCTGTTCGTCAGTGTCGTGGGCGCAACGCTGTGACGCCGTTGCCGCATGCAGCGGGGATAATCCGGGCACGCCTTCGGGAATCCTGCATGCACGTGTCCCAACTCGCCGTTCCGTTCGCCATCTCACTCATCGTTGCGGGCTGTGCCAGCCCTGCCGGTACCGCCAGCGGATCGCCAACCGGGCAAGCGCGCGACGGCATCGTCGTGCAGGTTCCGGTGATCGCGCGTCCGGGCGGCGAGTCGGCTGAGTGGTGGTTCCGCAATGGCGCCGCACAGGCCGCCGCGCGTGGCGCGATGCAAGGCCGGGCGAAGAACATCATCCTGTTCATCGGCGATGGCATGAGCCTGACCACCGTCGCTGCCGCCCGCATCCTGGAAGGCCAACGGAAGGGTGCGCCTGGCGAGGAAAACCGCCTGTCTTGGGAAGACTTCCCCGACACCGCCCTGAGCCGGACCTACAACACCAATTCGCAAACGCCCGATTCCGCCGGCACCGCCAGCGCCATGACCACCGGGGTCAAAACCCGGCTTGGAGTGCTCGGCGTCGGCCAGCAAGCCACGCGCGGGGATTGTGCGCAGGGGAAGGCGGCACGCCTGCTGACCTTGTGGGAACTTGCCGCTGCTTCCGGCATGGCCACCGGCGTGGTGACGACCACTCCAGTCACCGACGCCACCCCGGCATCGACCTATGCCCACACCACGGAACGCAACTGGCAAAACGACAGCGACATGCCGGCTGCCGCGTTGGCAGCAGGTTGCGTTGACTCGGCCCGTCAATTGATCGAAGCACCGCCCGGTCGTCGCCCGGATGTGGTAATGGGCGGTGGCCGCAAGGACTTCATGCCGATCACCGTGCATGACCCCGAATATCCCGATCAGATGGGCGAGCGCCGCGACGGCCGCGACCTGGTCGCCGAGTGGCAGCAGCGCAATCCCGCTGGACGTTACGTATGGAACGCCACGCAACTCGCTGCGGCCCCCAGCAGGGGTCCCTTGCTCGCGTTGTTCGAACCGGATGTCATGCATTACGCCCATGACCGCACGAGGGACGCGGCGGGCGAACCGACGCTGGTGGAGATGACCCGTGCCGCCATTACCCGGCTATCGCGACTCAGTGCCGATCAAGGCGCGCACGGTTTCGTGCTGATGGTGGAAGGCGGCCGCATCGACCATGCCCACCATGCTGGCAATGCCTATCGCGCACTGGACGAAACCATCGCGCTCAGCGATGCGGTGCGGGTGGCAACCGAGATGACATCGATCGAGGACACCCTGATCCTGGTGACCGCCGACCATTCCCACACGCTGACGTTCAGCGGCTATCCGCGACGCGGCAATCCGATCCTGGGCAAAGTGCACGGTGGCTCGCGCGAAAGCAATGCCACCCTGGAGCCCGCGATGCTGGCACGTGATGCCATCGGCCTGCCTTACACCTCCTTGAACTATGCCAGCGGTCCAGGTTATGCGGGGGCTACCGACCAGCAGCCGCAAGGCCCCAAGCTCCTGCGCAAGCGGCCTGCCACGATCCAGCCCTCCATCGGCGGCCGGCCTGACCTCACCGACGTCGACACCGAGAATCCCGACTACTTGCAGGAAGCGCTGATCCCGATGCGCAGCGAAGCGCATGGCGGCGATGACGTCGGGATCTGGGCTCAAGGCCCGGGCAGCAGCGCGGTGCGCGGCAGCGTGGAGCAAAACACCATCTTCCACTTCCTGCTGCAAGCCACGCCACGGTTGCGTGCTGCGCTGTGCGCCAAGGGCGATTGCGATGCAAATGGCGTGTCGGTGATCTTGCCGAAGCCCGCGGACTTCGGCATGGAGTAGGCCGGAAGGCGACTGACTAGAACGGCTTCGCCAGCACCAGATAGACCACCGCGAACAGCAGCAACACAGGTAGCTCGTTGAACCAACGCAGCGCCTTGGCGGTGGGCAGCGCACGCCCCGCATCGACAACCTTCAACCAGCGTCCCGCCACGATGAAATGGGCAAGCATCAGCAGCACTAATAGCAACTTCGCATGCAGCCAATAGCCGCCAATACCGAAGTGCAGCCACAGCGCCAACCCGAACACCAATGCAATCCCGAACATCACGTGGCCAAAGCGATACAGCCGCCGGCCCATCAAGACGAGGCGCGCCCGCACCGCTGGGTCACTACCCGCTTCAGCGATATTGACCAGGATCCGCGGCAGATAGAACACCGTCGCCATCCACGCGATCACGAACACCAAATGCGCCGTCTTGGTCAGCAGGTAAGCCATCGCGTTACATCCTTGTCGAAGTC
>JBDSGA010000297.1:0-3777 GCA_039919235.1 Thermomonas sp.
CGCGCTGCCAGTCGCTTGGGCGAAACCCCGGCCTTGCTGCCAAGCTCCTGCGCGAATAGCTGCACGCGAAGCTCCTCCAGCTCCCAACGCAACGCCTGCGCTTCCGGATCCGATGGGTCTGCGGCACGCAAAGCCGCCACGAATGGCTGCAACTCCAGCAGCCAGGCTTGGTCGCGAGTCGGGTCACGTTGCGCGCGCTCGGCACGCAGGGCCAACGCTTTCAGGTATCGGGGGAAGTCCGACAGCACATCGGCGGGCACGTCGCGCAGGAAGCCGGGCGCCACCAGTGCATTGAGTTGCGCGCGCATGTCGTCCAGGTTGGCCCGCGCCCAGCCCATGAGTTTCGATTCCAGCGCCGCGCGCACTTCGGCAACCAACGTGAGGATGGTTTCCGCCTGCTGCAAGCGCTGCATGGCTTCGCCGAACAAGGCTTTGGCGATGGCATCCGCTCGTGCGTTGAAGGCATTCAAGTCCCGCACCGCCAACAGGTCATGTTCCGCCAATGCGGCAAAAGCGCCATCGACCAGGTCGCTGCGCAGGCGATCACTGTCCTTGAGCCCATCACGTCGCGGCTTCACGGATTCGATGGCGGCATACAACAACGACGTCTTCGATTGCACCGGTAATTGTTTGCGCGCGCTCTTGAGTTTGTCAGCCACCGCAAATGCCAGCAGGCGACGCACGCCCTGCGGATGCAGTTGCTCGGCCACATCTCGCTGCGCATGCACCGCCAGCGATGCACGCTCGCCATCATCCTGCAGCGCTGGATATGCGGGTACGCCACCCGCGCCTGGCACCGAAATCGGGATCGGCTGCGCGGGAAAAGTTGTCAGTCCGGCCTGGGCCATGCCTTGCGCCGCATGTTGGGCGAATGCTTCGGCGGCGCGCACTCCGAAGCGCACGCGCAGGTCGTCCAGATCACGGGATTCGGCCAGCACGCTGCGCTTGTCGGACTCCAGCAGGCGCAGGTTGGTGCGCAGATGCGCTTCAATGCCGGTCGCGTCGAAATCCACGGGGGACAAGTCAACGCCACTCAGTTTCTTCAGAAAACGCGCGAGTGCGCCCTCGATGCTATCGGCGTCCGGCTGCGAATAGGCCTCGGCGAAGGCACGTGCAAAATCCGGCGCCGGTACGAAGTTGCGACGCAGCGCTTTCGGCAGCGACTTGATCAGTGCAGCAGCTTTATCCTGCACAAAGCCTGGCGCAAGCCATGACAGGCGCGCGCCATCCAGCGCATTGAGCAGGTGCAACGGGACCAGCACGGTCATCCCGTCATCCACAGCGCCGGGCTCGAACCGGTATTGCACTGCCAGCCGCACATCGCCCAATGCGATGTACGCCGGAAAGCGCGCGGCATCGGCTTGGTCAGCGACTAATAACTCGTCGCGCGACCATTCCAGCGCCAGCTTCTGATCCTTCGGCAACTTGCCAAACCATGCATCCAGCGCCTGCGCGTTGTGCACATGCGGCGGCAACCGATCCAGATACCAGCGTGCTTGCCAATCCTCGTCCACCACCAGGCCGACGCGACGCAACTTGGCTTCCTCGTCCTTGGCCGACTGCAACGTAATCAGGTTGCGCGGCAGGAACCCACTGCGGGTATTGATCTCGCCGGTCAGCAACGCATCCCGCACGAAGATCATGCGCGACTCTTCCGGAAACAACGCGCCGTAATGCACGGGCTTCTTCGGCGCCAATACCAAGCCGAACAAGGAAATCTGCTCGCTTCCAAGCACGCGCCCCTGCGCTCGCGACCAATGCGGATCATGGTGGCGGCGAGCCAGAAGGTGTGGCAATTCGGCGATCGCCCAGTCGGGCTCGATCACGGCATTGGTCAGCGACCAGACTTTTTCCGTATCCAGCAACGTCGCCGACAACACCCACGGCGGCGGCTTGGAGGCGAGGTTGGATCCGGGAAACAGCGAGAACTTGCGCCCACGCGGACCGTCGTAAAGGCCAGCTGCCTTTCGGTCGGTGCTGGCGCCACGATTGCCAATCTGGGTCGGCAATCCGGCAATCAACGCGCGATGCAATTCGGCATAACCGGCCGGCGCGTCGTTCTGCACCCAGTCCAGCCCATCGCACTGCAGCTTCAATTGCCGATGCAGTTCCCACCATTCGCGCAGGCGCAGGAACCCGAGAAAGTGTTTATCCGCCCATTTGCGCAATTGGGACTGGGTGCTGTCTTCGTGCGCAGTGCGGTAGGCATCCCACAACTTGAGGATGCCGACGAACTCGGACTTCGGGTCAGCGAATTGCGCATGTGCTGCATCGGCCGCAGCGCGCGCATCCGCGGGACGTTCACGCGGGTCCTGAACGCCAAGGAAACTGGCGATCACCAACACCTCGCGCAACACGCCGTGCTGCTGCGCGGCCACCAACATGCGCGACAACTTCACGTCCACCGGCAGCTTGGCCATCGTCTGCCCGATCGCAGTCAATCGTCGTTGCAGATCGACCGCGCCCAGCTCCCCGAGCTGCTGCCAGCCATCGGCAATCGCACGCGGATCCGGTGGTTCCAGGAACGGGAAGTCCTCGATGATGTTGGGGCTGGCGGCGGCTTCAACCTTGCGTCCGCGCTTTCCCGATGGCGCGCCGTGCCGTTCGATCTTGCCAAGCCCCAGCGACAGCATCCGCAGGATCACGCCCGCCAGCGCCGCGCGGCGGATTTCCGGATCGGTGAAGGCGGGACGCGATTCGAACTCGACCTGCGAATACAGGCGAATGCACACGCCGGGCGCGATGCGACCACAGCGACCGGCACGCTGGTTGGCACTGGCTTGGCTCACCGCTTCAATATGCAGGCGGTCAAGTTTCTGGCGCGGGCTGTAGCGCTTGACCCGGGCCACGCCGGGATCGATCACGTAGTGGATGCGCGGCACCGTAATCGAGGTTTCCGCGACATTGGTGGCCAACACAATCCGCCGCTGCGAGCCCGGATGGAACACCCGATCCTGGTCTTTCGCCGACAGCCGCGCGTACAACGGCAGCACTTCGGTGTGGCGATACTTCCGCCGTTCCAACGCTTGGTGCGCGTCGCGAATTTCGCGTTCGCCGGGCAGGAAAATCAGCACGTCGCCGATGCCTTTCTCGCGCTGTATCTCGTCGCAAGCGGCAACGATGCCATCTAGCAACGTGCGCTCGCCTTCCTGATCACCCTCGCCTTCCAATGGCCGGTAGCGCACCTCGACCGGATAGCCGCGGCCTTCGACCTCGACCACCGGCGCATCGCCGAAATGCGCGGCGAAACGGGCGGTATCAATCGTCGCCGAAGTCACCAGCAATTTCAGATCGGGCCTGCGTGGCAACAGCTGCTTGAGGTAGCCCAGCAGGAAATCGATGTTAAGGCTGCGCTCGTGCGCCTCATCGATGATGATCGTGTCGTATTTCGACAGCCAGCGATCCGCCTGGATTTCCGCCAGCAGGATGCCGTCGGTCATGAACTTGATCGCGGTGGCGTCGCTCACCGCATCGTTGAAGCGCACCTGGAACCCGACCAGCCCGCCCAACTGGACCTGCAATTCTTCGGCCACGCGTCGCGCCACCGAGCGCGCCGCAATTCGTCGCGGCTGGGTGCAACCGATCATGCCGGCGGCGCCACGCCCGGCTTGCAGGCACAACTTGGGCAACTGGGTGGTCTTGCCGGAGCCAGTTTCGCCGGCGATCACCACGACCTGATGCTTGCGAATCAGCTTGACGATGGCAGCGGCGGCGGCGGCAATCGGCAGGTTGGCATCCACCGTGGCCACCGGCAGCGCGTTTGCGCGGCGCTCCCGT
>JBDSGA010000298.1:0-3962 GCA_039919235.1 Thermomonas sp.
TTGATTTCGTGCAGCTGACCATCGCGCACTGCCGGGATTGCGTGCCACCCGGGCCGCGCAGCTACTTTCTCGGGGCGAAATTTCTTGCCGCACCACGAACCCAGGATGATGTCTGGCGCGCGCCGGATGACTTCGCTCGGATCGGCCAGGATGCGACCCTTGGCCAACGATGACGCCGCGCACTCCGGGAAGATGTCATCGCCGCCGGCAATACCAACCAGCTCGCTGACCCAGGCAATCCCGCTGATTTGCGGCTCGTCCCATTCCTCGAAATAGACCTTGGGCCGGCGCGGTAGCGATGCCGCATCGCGTTTGATCAGTTCCAGCCCGACGCGCAATTCATCTGCATACGCCACGGCGCGTTCGCCCGCCCCGACCAATGCGCCGAGGCGGCGGATGTAGTCGAGTATTCCGCTGACGCTGCGATGATTGCTGATCCACACTTCGACGCCGTGGCGGATCAGCTCGGCGGCGATATCGGCCTGGATATCGGAAAAGCCGACCACGAAGTCAGGCTCAAGCTTGAGGATCTCGCCGATTTTCGCGCTGGTGAATGCGCTCACCTTCGGCTTTTCCTTGCGCGCAATCGCGGGTCGCACGGTGAAGCCGCTGATGCCGACGATGCGGTCTTGCTCGCCCAGCGCATACAGGACTTCGGTGGGCTCCTCGGTCAGGCAGACGATGCGGCGTGGCCCGAACCCGCGTGCATTCACGGATACAGCATCCGCGTGGTCCACTCACCCTCGGCATTGCGTTCGTGCAGCTGGCGCTCATGCAGCCGGTACTGCGCGCCGAACCAGAACTCGATCGCATCTGGTTCGACCCGGAACCCGGTCCAACGTGGCGGGCGCGGGACATCACGACCTTCGTATTCGCGTTCGACATCGTCGATGCGCTGCTCGAATGTCTCGCGGCTGGGCAACGTCTCGGATTGCAGCGACGCCCACGCGCCGATCTGGCTGCCACGGGGACGGCTGGCAAAGTACGCATCCGCCTCCGCATCATCAACCAGCACTACGGCACCCTCGATCCGCACCTGCACGCCATCGCGTACGAGCGGCCAGTGGAACAGCAGGGCAGCCCATGGATTGGCCTTCAGCTCCTGCCCTTTGCGGCCGTCCATGTGCGTATAGAACACGAAGCCACGGGCGTCGTGCGCCTTCAGCAATACGGTGCGCAGCGAAGGCCGGTCATCGACGCTCGCCGTCGCCAACGCCATCGCCGTGCGATCCGGCTCACCGGCAGCGAGGGCCTCGTCAAACAGTTGATCGAACGTGGCGAAGACGGATTCAGGGAATGTGGTCATTCCCCATTGTCGCGCGACCGCCTGCGCGGCGCATCCGTTTGTTGGTCATCGCCAAGCGGCGGCGCCTTCACGACTGCTAGCATGTTGCGATGCTCAACCCCTTGCACATCATTCTGGTCGGCCCGATGGGGAGTGGCAAGAGCAGCATCGGCCAACGACTTGCGTGGCGGCTGGAACGGGAATTCATCGACCTGGATGCCCGCATCGAAGCCGAAGCGGACACGACAATCGCTGAGATATTCGAAAGCCAAGGCGAGTCTGGGTTTCGTTTACGCGAATGCCACGCCTTGAAGGATGTGCTGATGAAGACCGAAGCCAGCGTCATTGCGACCGGCGGCGGCGCGGTGCTGGACGAAGGCAACCGCCGCGCGATGCGCGATGCCGGCACCGTCGTTTATTTGCAGGTCGAACCCGCCATGCAATTGCGACGCCTGCAAGGTGATCGCACGCGCCCGCTGCTTGCGATCGATGATCCTGCGCAACGACTGGCCGATCTGCAGTACATGCGCGAACCGCTGTATCGCGACGTGGCCGACGTGATCTTCGAAACGACACACCATTCAACGCAAGACGCTGCAGATGCACTAGCGGCGCTGCTGATTCAAGTATCGGAGCGCTGCGCATGAATACCCGCGTGGTCGAAATCGGTGGCGCATCGCCTTACCGCATCCAGATTGGGCCGGGACTGCTGGATGACGGCGGCGCATTGGCGTCGATGCTGCGTGGCCGGCATGCGCTGATCGTCAGCGACAGTCACATCGCGCCGCTGTATGCGCAGCGCGTACACCAGGCATTGGCGACCGCAAGACCCGACGCCCGCATCGCGATCCACGTATTCCCCGCAGGCGAGGCCTCGAAAACCCTAACCCACTTCAGCGCCACGATTGACGCATTGGCGGCACATGGTGCCACCCGCGACGCCTGCATCTATGCACTCGGCGGCGGCGTGGTCGGCGACCTGGCCGGCTTTGCCGCCGCGTGCTGGATGCGCGGCATCGATTGCGTGCAATTGCCGACCAGCTTGCTGGCGATGGTGGATTCCTCGGTCGGCGGCAAGACCGCGGTGGACATCCCACAAGGCAAGAACCTGGTCGGTGCCTTCCACCCGCCACGCGCGGTGTTCGTAGATACCACTACATTACGCACGCTTCCGCCCCGCGAACTGCGTGCGGGATTGGCGGAGGTGGTCAAGTATGGCGCGATCATGGATACGGATTTCCTGGGCTGGCTGGAATCAAACACCAACGGCCTGCTCGCGGGAGACGCCGTATCGCTTGCCGACGCCATCGCCCGCAGCTGCGCGCACAAAGCCGCCATTGTCGAGCGCGACCCCTTCGAACATGGCGAACGTGTGCTGCTCAACTTCGGCCATACCTTCGCCCATGCCATCGAAACCGAGCAAGCGGCTTTTTTGGGGTACGGCGGCGGCGTGAACCATGGCGAGGCCGTGTCGATCGGCATGGTGCTGGCAGCCAAGCTCTCCAGCGCGCTGGGCATGGCGGACACCGGTGATGGCGAGCGCCTGCGCACGCTGCTGCAACGCTTCGGTTTGCCCGTCGCATTGCCAGCAGATTTGGACCCGTCCGCACTGCTCGCGCGCATGCGCCTAGACAAAAAGGCACAGGGTTCCGGCCTGCGTTTCATCCTCTTGGATCGCGCGGGTGCAGCGCGGATAGTGGCCGGGGTGGATGAAGCCGCAGTACTCGCAACCCTGCGCAGCTGAGCCCGCGAAGGCAGCAGCCCGTACAATGCGCGCCCATGCGCCTGTTGCTGCAACAACGCCCCGATGGCCACGAAGCCCCGCGCTTCGTCCAGCTCCAGCTCCAGCCCGATTTGCTGGGCGGGTGGACGCTGTTGCGTGAAACCGGCCATATCGGTGGCCGCAGCACGTTGCGCCGCGAGCAGTTCAACGACCAGGCCAGCGCGCTGCTGGCCCTGGAATCTGCGCGTGACGCGCAACTCAAGCGTGGCTTCCAACTGATGTTTGCCCAGGGCGCGGACGCGCCCCGCTGATGGATACCAATGTGACCCATAACCATTCTTCACCCGACAACCCCGCCTTCAACAGCCGCTTCATGCGCGCGCTGCGCCGCGAACCAGTCGACTACACGCCTGTCTGGCTGATGCGCCAAGCCGGCCGCTATTTGCCGGAATATCGGGCGACCCGCGCGCAAGCGGGCAGTTTCCTGGCGCTGGCCAAGAATCCGGAGCTGGCCTGCGAGGTCACCCTGCAGCCGTTACGTCGCTTCCCGCTGGATGCGGCGATCCTGTTTTCCGACATCCTGACCGTCCCGGATGCCATGGGTCTTGGCCTGTATTTCGTCGAGGGTGAAGGCCCGAAGTTCGAGCGTCCGATTCGCAGCATGGCCGATATCGCAAAGCTGGCGGTGCCTGACATGGGCCGTGAACTGCGCTACGTGATGGATGCGGTCAGCACGATCCGCCGCGAGCTGGATCCCGCGATTCCGCTGATCGGGTTTTCCGGTAGCCCGTGGACGTTGGCCTGTTACATGATCGAAGGCGGCGGCAGCAAGGACTGGGGCAAGGTCAAGGCGTTGGCATTGAATGAGCCCAAGGCGATGCACCAACTCTTGGGTGTGGTCACCGATGCGGTGATTGCCTATCTGTCAGCACAGCAGGTCGCCGGCGCGCAGGT
>JBDSGA010000299.1:0-6454 GCA_039919235.1 Thermomonas sp.
TTGAGTTCGGCGATGAGGTTCAAGAGAGGATCCGCAGCCCGCGCACGCGCGAAAAATCGCGGTCGTGCGTGACCAGTGCATCCGCATTGATGGCCAAAGCACTCGCCAGCTGGATCGCGGCGGGCAGCTCAAGTCCATACATGCCACGCATGCGCGCTGCGGATTCGGCGATGTCGGCATCCAGCATCACGAGTTGCCATGATTGCAGCGTTGCGCGATAGCGCCGGGCCAAGGCTTCCTCGCCCGCTTTCAGTGGTCCGCACAGGACTTCGGCAAGGGTGATGGTCGTCACTGCAAGCTCGACCTCGGCGTTCGCATGGCGCTCAAACAAGCGTGCAAAACGTGCAGCCAAGGTGGGATGCGCTTCAAGCGTGTAGATGATCGGTGCGCTGTCGACCAGGAGCAGCGCGCCTGCCGGCAACGCGTCGGCATCTAGCGGTTCCATTCATCACGCAATGCGTCGATGGCGGCGGAACTGCTTTCGCCCCATACGCCACGCCCGGAACCGGCCAACGCAAGCAAGGATGCCGGCTTGGCGGACGTGAGTTGGCTCGCCGGCACCACCGCCGCGACGGTGCGGCCATGCCGGGTAATCAAGGTCGTGCGGCCGGCGGCGGCGGCGGAAAGAATGGAGGGAAGTTGCTGGCGCGCCTGCTCTGCACCTTTCGAAGCAATTTTGGATTTACTGTTCATGTGAAGACTGTACAGTCCGTACAGATTATGGTCAAGGTGACGGATTGTGTAAGGCGCGCGCACTGACCAAGAACAACCCGGAGGCGGGTATCACTTTGCGGCGCCTGAGTTCGCTGATGAGGCTCATGTAATTCCTGGCTGCTGAGCCCTGATGAAGGCGAGTATGACGACCCGAATCATCGCTTGGCGTTCGCCTTTGCAATCCACGCGCGCATTTCCTGTTCGATCACCGGCAACGCCGAGGATGCGATGGTCAGCAAGCGATCATGGAATTCCCGAATGTCGAATTTGTCTCCGTAGGCGGCTTCCGCTTCCTTGCGTAGTTGCTGCAGTTTGAGCATGCCGATCTTGTAGCCGAGTGCCTGGCCGGGCCAGACCACATAGCGCTCGATCTCCGATTCCGCATTGCCCGGATCAGCACCTTCGGTCGCCACCATGTAATCGATGGCCTGCTCGCGGCTCCACTTCTTGGCGTGCATGCCGGTGTCGACGACCAGGCGCACGGCGCGATGCAGTTCATCGCGCAAGCGGCCGAGATCGCCGAACGGATCGTCCTTGTACATGCCCATTTCCGCAGCCAGTGCTTCGGAATACAGGGCCCAGCCTTCGGCCGCAGGATTGGAGGCGAAGGTCTTGGCAATGAACGGAACGTCCTGGTCGATCGCGATGGCCATCTGCATGTGATGGCCGGGAATTGCTTCGTGGAATGTCAGCGTGGGTGAAGCGAATTTCGGCAGCGCTGTCGTATCGCGCAGATTGACCCAGTAGATACCCGGACGCGATCCATCGGGCGCAGGCGGATCGTAAAAGCCGCCGGCCGCCGAGTCCTGACTGAATGCAGGCACGGCGCGCACGTCCAGCGGATGTTTCGGCAAGGTGCCGAAGTACTTCGGCAACAAGGTGGTGACACCGTCTATTTGCGACTGGATGTCGGCCAGCAATGCCGCCTTGCCCGCCTTGGTATTCGGAAAGACGAAACGCGGTTCGGCGGACATCGCCGTCATGCGCCCGCCGACGCTGCCCTTGGTGTATCCCTGAGCACGCAAAAGCACATCCATCTGGCCGCTGATACGTGCCACTTCATCCAGCCCGATCTGATGCACTTGCTCGGGATCGAGATCGCTGTCGGTCATGTGGCGAATCATCGCCTTGTACAACGCCGCGCCATTGGGCAGGCGCCAGAGTCCGGCGTCGTGCGGTGCCTTCGGCTCGATCTCGGCGAGGTAGGCGCTGATGCGTCGATAGGCGGGCAGCACACCTTGATCGACCAAGGTCAGCGCCTTCGCCGAATAGCCGTCTGCATCGGCAATATTGGCCTTCTTGAGCTTGCCGACGAAACTTGCGTAAAGCACGTTGTCGGATGCCGGTGCGGCCGCGAACGCATCCACCACCACCTTGGCCTTGTGGATGATGAAGTCCGGCGGAATCGCGCCAAGCGCGACATCGTGACGCATCTTGGCCAAGGCGCCATCCAGAATCTCCGGCAAGCTTTCGAGCCGGGCCAGATAGCGTGTCGCCTCCTCCGCGTTGCGCACGTTTTGCTGCGCTTCCATCAGCTTCGGGACATCGACGGTAACGCCGGAATTCTGAGTAATTGCATAGGGCAGATACCAGCTTCCATAGACATCGAAACTGCTGCCGTAGTCGACCACGCGCGTCGGTGCGAGTGCGCCATCAAACAGGGTAATGAGCGTGGCACGCACGCGGCGCTGCTCGTCGCTGAGAGCATCCGCCGACGTGTCTTTCAGTGCGGCCAGCCGCTTCTCCATCTCGGCGACACGCGCCGCATTGCCCGACATCGAGCGATCGTTGAAGCGGGCATCCGCATTGCGGCCAAGTTCGGCAGGAGCCCCGTTGTAAGTCGCCGCTTCTGGCACCTGCTGGTAGTAGGTTATGGTCAGCTGATCCACCGCGGCATCGAACGTAGCGGTTGCTTGTGCTGCATCCCCTGCAACGGCCACGACCTCTTGTGCGGGCTTCACTGCCGTCACGTTCGAGTGCTGGCTGCAGCCACCCAGGATCAGGACAGCAATAACAAGAGACAGTGCGTTTCGAAGCATGGCTGAATCCTCACGCGTGGTGCATTGCATGGATCATGCAATGGCTGGGAAGCGACAGTTAAAAGCTGTATCTGGCAATTGGCGACAGGAAATCCAACGCCGCAAATTGGTGACAGCCTGGAGGTTTGCGACCCGCGCAGTCAGCCACGCACCGACCAGGTACAACCCGGCCATGCGGATGACGTTGCGGCGCTTGAGTTCGGCGATGAAGTTCTGGTTACTCACAGGCGTAATCGCCCTTTTCGTTCTTCTTGCAGAGGTCGGGCGGACCACGTTGGTCCCACGCCTCGACGAAGCCGAACTCGCGCATGAAGGCATCGAACTCGGGCAAATCGCGCATCGCCTTGCCCGCCGGACTCCACAGCGCGGCAAGGGAATCGGACGTATCGGAGATCTGCCGGGTCCGGAGTATCTCCATTGCTCGGCTCGGCAGGCCGAGCTGGAACAGCGCCAGGGGGGCCATCTGGGACACCTGTCCAGGATTGCTGGCGAGATACGCATCGATGATTCTGATCGCGCGGTTGCGCTCAGCTTCGCCGCCGAAGATGCCGTCGGCAACCTGCCTGCGCTCGCCGTCGGACACACCGCGGAACGTCGCCTTGGTTCCATCCGCCCAGAGTTTCGCAGCGACGTCAGGCTCGACCCGTTTGTAGACGATCCTCGACAACGTGGTGTCGGCGATTTGCAGTCCCAGGTCGCGCGCGCGCCGCACCATTTTTTCGGCGCGAGCGGCGTCGCCAGCATGCGAGTACATGAGGCCACGCCAGCGCAACAAGTTAGGCAGCATCGGTTCTATCAAGAGCGCGCGATCCAGCAGCTTCACACCACCAGCAATGTAGCCGGCCTTGATCAGGCCGAGCCCGAACCAGAAGTTGGTCGTTACATCGTCGGGCTCGAGCGACAGCGCATGCTCGAAGGCCTCGAACTGCTCGTCGACTTGCCCCGCGAACTTCCCTGCGGAAAATCCGAGTGACGCGTACGGCTCGGCCAATGTCGGATCGAGCCTGGAAGCACTCGCCGCGTACTGCTGCACTTTCGCGTGGACTTCCCGAGCGTCGGCGTCGGTATAGGAAGGCAGAATCGCGTACAGCGCGGCCAGCCGCGAGTGAGCACGCGCGTACGCCGGGTCAAGTGCGATCGCGGCCTCGAGCGCCGCGATGGCCTCCCGAAAGCGATCGCCATCGCGGCGATTGAAGATGCTGGTGGCCTGCAGGAACAAGGCATAGGCTTCAGGGTTGCTGGTGCCGGCATTCACCAGCCGGGTCTTCTGGTCACCCTGCAGGATCACCTGCAGCTTGCCGGTGATGGCGCGCGCGATGCTTTCCTGCAATGCGAAGACGTCCTTCAAGTCGCCGTCGTAGGTTTCCGACCACAGGTGGAAGCCGTCCTGGGCACGAATCAACTGCGCGGTGATGCGGACCTTGTCGCCCTGCTTGCGCACCGAGCCTTCCAGCACGTGCGCCACGCCCAGCGACTTGCCGATCGTGGTCAGGTTCTCGTTCTTGCCCTTGAAGAAGAACGAGGACGTGCGCCCGGCGACCTTCAACCCGTCGACCTTGGTCAGGGCATTGAGGATCTCTTCGGAGATGCCATCGGAAAAATATTCCTGCTCCTGGTCGGAACTCATGTTGACGAAAGGCAGCACGGCGATCGAGCGGCTATCGGCCGAAGCGGGCGACCTAACGGCAGTGGCGGCCGGGGCCGCTGCCTGCATAGACGCCGCTTGCGCCGCAGCGCGTTGCGGAGCCAGCACGAACTTGTCGAACCCGAAATAGACGATGGCCAGCGCCAGCACCGCGATGATCATCCGGTCCATCCGGCGCGCGGTGTGCGGCGCGATCGACTTGTCGAGCGGCACCTCGTCATCGCGCTTGATGCCGTCCGGCGTCACCTCGAAGATCCACGCTAATGCGAGCGCGGGAATGAACCCGATGGCCAGCGCCACGATCACGCTGCGCGCCAGCCAATCCGGTCCGCCGAACAGTGGCAGCACGGTCGCGGCGACTTGCGTGATCAACCACGCACCCACCAGGTATAACCCGGCCATGCGAATGATGTTGCGGCGCTTGAGTTCGGCGAGCAGGCTCATGGCGTGCCCATCAGACCAGCCGCACCAGTTCGGAATACGCGGTGATCTGCCTGTCGCGGGTCAGCAGCACCATCGGCTCTTGCATCGCCTGCGCCACCAGCATCCGGTCGAAGGGATCCGCGTGCAGAAGCGGCAACTGCGCGGTGGCCTGGGCGTGGTGGACATTCACGTCAAGCCAGTTGAATCCGCTTTCGATGCAGGCACCGATCAGCACATCGGGCGCTATCGGCATGACCAGCGGGTGCTTGCGATGCTTGATCGCCACTTCCCATAGGGTCGCCGCGCTGACGTAGATCTGGTTGTCCGGGTCCAGCAGCATTTGCCGCGCCGCTTCCCCCAGCTGCGGATCTGCGGTCACCGCCCACAGCACCACATGCGTATCCAGCAGGATGCGCATCAGTCGGCGTCGAACTCGGCGGCAATCTCGGCGTTGCCGACATCGATATCGAGCGGGATCCGGTACTTGCCCTTCAACACGCCGAGTTTGACAGGGCGTTGTTCAATCGGTACCAGGCGTGCGGCGGGTTTCCCGTTGCGGGCAATGGTGATGTCGCGTTGCGCGCCGCTGGCGATGTCTTCCACCAACCGCGACAGATGGGTCTTGGCTTCGAGAATATTGACGGTATGCATGTGGCTCCTCGCCGTCCGGCGCTGTCACAAGATGGTCTATTGATTAGTCTAGTCTGATCAGACCAACGCTGCATCACTCACAACGGTAATCCCCACTCGCGTCTTTTTTGCACAGATCCGGCGGACCGTACCGCTCCCACACGTCGACAAAGCCGACCTTGCGGGCAAACTCCGGAAACGCGGGGCTGGTGCGCGCGGCCTTGCCACGCGGGCTCCACAGCACCGAATTCCACATGTCCGTGGTGAGCGGCCTGTCCACGATCATCGCGAACGTGTGCTCATGCTCCCCGAACAGCATCAGCGCCCAGGCCAACACGCCCTCATTGCGCGAGGCGGGCAAGGCCGCAAGCTCGCGAACCCGCTTGAGCGCAACGAGACGGCCTTCACCACCCTCCACGACGCCACTCGCAATGATGTCGCCGGTGCCACGTGGCAGGTTCGCACCGAACAAATCGAGTGCCCGCGCCAGCTCGGCCTTGGCCTCCACCGTACGTCCCTGGCGCAAGCTGACGAAGCCCAGCGTGAGATCCGAATTGGCCGAGCCGACCGTCTTGGCGCGTTCCATGGCCTGGCGTGCACCTTGCAGATCCCCCTGCCACTCGAGCGTTGCGCCGAAATGGTTTAACGCATTCGGCAGCAGCGGATCAAGCGCAAGCACCCGCTGCAAGCGGGCCACGCGTTCACCTAGATAGCCGGTTTCCATCAGATGGGTACTGAACCAGAAGTTGGTCAACAGATCGTCGGGTTCAATCGCCAGGGCCTTCTCGTACTCGGCACGCGCGGCGAGATAACGCTTCTGCAAATCAAAGCTGAACGCAATCACTGCGCGCGGCTCGGCGAGATCCGGCTGCAGCACCAGGGCGCGACGCGCGTTCGACTCTGCAGCCCTGGTCGATGTGGCCAGATCGGTGCCCAGGTAATGCGGGGCCAGTATCTGCAGGGCCGCCAGCTTCGAATAGGCGCGGGCAAAGTCCGGGTCCAG
>JBDSGA010000300.1:0-7416 GCA_039919235.1 Thermomonas sp.
GCTATAATACTCGGCTTCCCTTCCCAATATAGCCGTGCTGGTAGAACCCGGCCCGCATTCCTGATGTCCATAGAACGCCTCCGCAACATCGCCATCGTCGCCCACGTCGATCATGGCAAGACCACTCTCGTCGACTGTTTGCTCAAGCAATCCGGCACCTTCAACGAGCGCATGGTGCTCGCCGAACGCGTCATGGACAGCAACGACCAGGAAAAGGAACGTGGCATCACGATCCTGTCCAAGAACACCGCCATCACCTGGAATGGCAACCGCATCAACATCGTCGATACTCCGGGCCATGCCGACTTCGGCGGCGAGGTCGAGCGCGTGCTGTCGATGGTGGATTCGGTGCTGATCCTGGTCGACGCGATGGACGGCCCGATGCCGCAGACGCGATTCGTGACCCAGAAGGCGTTCGCGATGGGGTTCAAACCAATCGTGGTCGTCAACAAGATCGACCGCCCCGGCGCGCGTCCTGACTGGGTGATTGACCAGGTGTTCGACCTGTTCGACAAGCTCGGCGCGACCAACGAGCAGCTGGACTTCCCGATCGTCTATGCCTCGGCGCTGCACGGCTACGCGAGCCTGGATGACAGCGCCCGCGAGGGCGACATGACCCCGCTGTACGAAGCGATCATGAAGTACGTGCCCGCGCCCAGCGTGGACCCGGATGGTCCGGTCCAGATGCGCATCAGCCAGCTGGACTACAACAACTTCGTTGGGCTCATCGGTGTTGGTCGCATCCAGCGCGGCAAGGTGCGCACCAACATGCCGGTCAGCATCGTCGACCGCCACGGCAAGAAGCGCCAGGGCAAGGTGCTGCAGGTGCTCGGCTTCATGGGCCTGGAGCGCGTGGAAGTCGAGGAAGCCGAAGCCGGCGACATCGTCGCGATTTCCGGCGTTGCCGACCTCAGCATTTCCGACACCATCTGTCAGCTCGACACGCCGGAAGCGCTGCCCGCGCTGACCGTGGACGAGCCGACCATCAGCATGACCTTCCAGGTCAACAATTCGCCGTTCGCCGGCAGCAAGGACCACAGCGGTGGCAAGTTCATCACCAGCCGCCAGATCCGCGAACGCCTCGAGCGTGAAGTGCTGCACAACGTTGCGCTGAAGGTCGAGGAAGGTTCCGACCCGGACAAGTTCCTGGTGTCGGGTCGTGGTGAGCTGCACTTGTCGGTGCTGATCGAGAACATGCGACGCGAAGGTTTCGAGCTTGCGGTGTCGCGCCCGGAAGTGATCATCAAGACCATCGACAGCCAGCAGATGGAGCCGGTCGAACAATTGGTGGTCGACATCGAAGAAGTCCACCAGGGCGGCGTCATGGAAAAGCTGGGCGTGCGCAAGGGCGCGCTGAAGAACATGGAATCCGACGGCAAGGGTCGCGTGCGCCTTGACTACATGATCCCGGCGCGTGGCCTGATTGGTTTCCAGAACGAGTTCCGCACGCTGACGCAAGGTTCCGGCCTGTTGTTCCACGTGTTCGACCATTACGGCCCGAAGGAAACCGGCGCGATCGCCAAGCGCCAGAACGGCGTGATGATTGCCAATGCACCCGGCGCCACGCCAGCGTATTCGCTTGGGCCGCTGGAAGAGCGCGGCAAGTTGTTCGCAGCGGAAGGCGACAACGTCTACGAAGGCCAGTTGATCGGTATCCACTCCAAGGACAATGACCTCACCGTCAACGCTATCAAGACCAAGCCGCTGACCAACATGCGCGCCTCGGGCAAGGACGATGCGATCAAGCTGACGCCGGCGATCAAGTACACCCTGGAGCAGGCGCTGGACTTCATCGAAGACGATGAGCTGGTTGAAGTGACCCCCAAGGAAATCCGCTTGCGCAAGAAGGCCCTGACCGAGTCCGACCGCAAGCGCGCTTCACGCGCTGGCTGAGGCAAAGCGCATCAACTTGATGCGCGCATTACACGCCAGCGATCAGTCGCTGGCATCATGTCCACTGTTTGCAACCCCAGCAGCGGCATGACCGACCAACTCCACCCCGAGCATCCCTACAACCCGGATCCGCATGCGCATCCGGGCTTGCACCTGATCGCGCTGGTAGAAGGCGTCAAGGGCGTGCTGGCGTTGCTGGCGGCCAGTGGATTGGCACTCATCGGGCCGGCGCCCCTGCAGCGTTGGGTGCATGCCCTGATCGCCCGCTTCCAGCTCGATCCAGACCATGGCGCAATGGCGTGGCTCGCGCACACCATCAGTCCCGGTGTTGTGCATTTGGCAGCATTCGCGGTGTTGCTGTACGGCTTGCTGCACCTCGTCGAAGGCTGGGGCCTGTGGCGGGCCAAGGCTTGGGCATCAATACTCGGCTGCATCACCGCCGCACTGTATTTACCCTTCGACATCTACGCGCTCGCCACCCATCGCCATTGGCTTGAAGCCGTGGTGGTACTGATCAACGTGATCGTGGTCTGGGTGCTGGCGCACGATCTGCTGGTGCGTCGCCGCAACTGAGTTCCACTGCAGTTGCCGAAGTGACCTGCAAGCGCGATGCTGGCGGTTCCACCGGGGAGTCCATCCATGCGCCGCTTGCCACTCGCGTTATCCTTGTCGCTGCTTGTCGCCTGCCAACCCACTTCGCCGCCGACAGCACAAGCGCCGTCGCCGTCGACCACGCAAGCCCCCAATGGCACGCCTGACGCGACCGGCACGTTTGCCTATGAGGAAGCCGACATCACCTCGCTGCAAAAGCAGATGGCGGACGGCACCTTGAGCAGCCATGCACTGACCCAAGCGTATCTCTCGCGGATTGCCGCCATCGACGATGCGGGCCCGATGCTCAACGCGGTGATCGAAACAAATCCTGACGCATTGAAGGATGCCGACGCGTTGGATGCCGAGCGCAAGGCCGGCAAGCTGCGCGGTCCGCTGCACGGGATTCCCGTGCTGCTCAAGGACAACATCGATGCGATGCCGATGGTCAATTCTGCCGGTTCGCTGGCTTTGGCCGACAACCGCCCCACCCGCGACGCCTTCCTGGTCCAGCGCCTGCGCGATGCCGGCGCCGTGATCCTGGGCAAGACCAACCTCAGCGAGTGGGCCAACATGCGTTCCACCCATTCCAGTTCCGGCTGGAGCGGGCGCGGCGGGCAGACTCGCAACCCATACATCCTGGACCGCAATCCGTGTGGTTCGAGCGCCGGCACCGGCAGCGCGATCGCCGCCAATCTGGCCAGCATCGGCATCGGTACTGAAACCGACGGCAGCGTGATCTGCCCCGCCGCGATGACGGGATTGGTGGGTATCAAACCGACATTGGGATTGGTCAGCCGCGGCGGCATCATCCCGCTTGCGCATTCGCAAGACACCGCTGGGCCAATGACCCGCAGTGTCGCCGACGCCGCCGCCCTGTTGACCGCGATGGCGGGCAGCGATCCAGGCGACGCCGCCACTACAAACGCTGGCGCGCATGCCACGGATTACACGCAATCGCTCAAGCCGGGCGCACTGGCTGGCAAGCGTATTGGCGTGGTGCGCAAGCTGGCCGGCATGGAACCGAACGCGGATCGCGTGCTTGAGCAATCCATCGCGGTGCTGAAGGCGCAAGGTGCCATCATCATCGACCCGGTGGACGTGCCCAATGTCGACAAGCTCGGCAATGATGAATTCACCGTGCTGTTGTACGAACTCAAGCATGACCTCGCCGAATACCTGGCGGGTGCAAACGTGGCGCCGAAGACACTCGCCGACCTGATCGCATTCAACAAGGCGCATGCCGACCAGGAAATGCCGTGGTTCGGCCAGGAGCTGTTCGAGTCAGCGCAGGCCAAGGGTCCGTTGACTGACAAGGTCTATCTCGATGCGCTCGCCAATTCCAAGCGCATGGCTGGCCCCGAAGGCATTGACGCCGCAATGCAGGCGCAACATCTGGACGCGCTGCTCGCGCCTTCGTGGGGACCCGCCTACCCGACGGACCCCATCCTCGGCGATCACGTTGTCAGTGGTGATCCCACCGTGGGTGGCGCCTCGCAACTGACCTCGGTTGCCGGCTATCCATCGATCACCGTTCCCGCCGGCAACGTGCACGACCTGCCGGTCGGCATCGTGTTCATGGGCCGCGCCTGGAGCGAGCCAACACTGATTGAAATCGCTTACGGCTTCGAGCAGGCGACCAAATCGCGCAAGCCACCGAGGTTCATACCGACGCTCGATATCGATGCCGCAGTGAGTAACGCGAAGAAGTAGTCAGTCGATGACGATGCGGGCGATGCGTCCACCATCGCCACTCAGCCAACCGACGTTGCCATGCAGGTCGATGGCATCGAACCCGACATCGCCAAGCGATTGCCAGCGTTTACCGTCCCATAGGTCGGTGCCTGATGGGCCGGTCGCAAGACATGGCAGCTTGTCGCCCACGCAAGCCGCGCCTGAGCGATAACCGCGCGGGGCGATGAGTCGCTTTACCGTCGTGCGGCTGCCGGATGCCGCATTCCCGGGGGTTTTCTCGCCACGGTAATCACCACCCACGGCGAACCAACCGGCCCCGCTTGCAACGACTGAAAACACGCCGGCTTCGGGCTTGCGCCGGGCCATGCCGGCATCAAGCGCATGCCACGTACGCTGTCCATCGCGAAGCATGTGGATACGCGCCATGGCGCCGCCACTAGCCACCGCGAGTGCGCCGTGCAGGCGCGCAATGCAGGTGCCGCTGGCGGCAAACGCGGCCTCGTCCTTGGCGGCCTGCGGACCCTGGATTGCGCTCCAGTTCTGGCCGCCGTCGCCAGTTGCAAGCACCTGATAACGCCCATCGACCGGATCGCCCAGCATCCAGCCGCGCTGGCCATCGAATGCCATGCAATCGAAGAAGCCGCGCGAATCCGTGTTTTGCAGCGCCAAGGTCCATGAGCCGCCGCCGTCTTCGGTGCGATATACACGCGAGGCCTCGCCTTCCCCGATGCTGAGCACCACCGCAACATCGGCGCTGAACCCCTCGATATCACGAAAATCCAGCGTTTCTGCGCCATCGACATGCATCACTTGCCAATGCATGCCGCCATCGACTGTACGCAGCACGGTGCCTTTCTGGCCACTGGCCCAAGCGACATGCGCATCAACCGCAGAAACCCCGCGCAGGCGCACTTCGACGCCAGTTTCCTGCAGATCAATCGTCGTGCCAGCCTGCACCGTGCAGGCGCATGCGAGCAACAACATCAACAAGCTGACGCGCAGGAACTTGAACATGTTGGCGCCCATCATGCGCTGGCGATGTGCCCGCGCTTGCGCACGATCAGCATCGCAATTTCCAGCGCCTGCTCGTAGTTCAGGCGCGGATCAACGGTGGAACGATACGCACGTTCGAGGTCGCGTTCGGTCAGCTCGCGCGCGCCTCCCAGACATTCGGTGACGTCTTCACCAGTTAGCTCCAGATGCACGCCACCCAAGCGTGTTCCGGCTGCAGCGTGCAGGTCAAACGATTGCTCGAGCTCGCTGCGAATGTTGTCGAAGCGACGCGTCTTGTAACCGTTGGCAGTGGCCTCTGTATTGCCGTGCATCGGATCACAAATCCATAGCACGCGGCGGCCATCGCGCTTGATCGCATCCAGCAACGGTGGCAATTTCGCAGCGACGTGTGCAGCGCCCATGCGATGGATGAAGGCCAGACGGCCGGGTTCGTCATCCGGATTGAGTACGTCGATCAGCCGAAGCAACTGGTCGGCGGTGACGGACGGACCGATCTTGATCGCGATCGGATTGCGAATGCCACGGAAATATTCGACGTGCGCACCGTCCAATGCGGCTGTGCGCATACCGATCCACGGATAGTGCGTGCTGAGGTTGAACCAGCCGTGCTGACGCGGCACCTGCCGGCTTTGTGCTTCCTCATACGGCAGCAGCAACGCCTCGTGCGACGTGTAGAAATCCACACGATTGACGTTGTGCAACTGTGCGCCTGACAAGGTTTCCATGAAACGCACTGCATCGCCAATGGCCCCGACCATGCGCTGGTATTCCTCGGCAAGTTCAGCCTTGCCAACCCAACCCAGGTCCCAGTATTCGGGATGGTGCAGATCGGCAAAGCCGCCGTCGATCAAAGACCGCACGAAGTTCATGGTCATTGCGGAACGCGCATGCGCCTTGATCATGCGTCGCGGATCAGGAATTCGCGCCTCGGCGGTAAACGCCGGCCCGTTGACCATGTCGCCGCGATAACTGGGCAGGGTCACATCGCCAATCGTTTCCATGTCAGTTGAACGCGGCTTGGCGTACTGGCCTGCAAAGCGTCCGACGCGCACTACCGGCAACTTCAGGCCGTGGACCAGCACCACGCTCATTTGCAGCAGGACTTTCAGCCGGTTGGAAATCACCGGAGAATTACATTCGGCAAAGGTCTCCGCGCAGTCACCACCCTGTAGCAGGAAGCGCTTGCCGTCCTGCGCATCGGCCAATTGCTGCTTGAGGGCCAGGATTTCCCACGAAGTCACCAGCGGCGGCAGTGCCCGCAGCTCGTCCTGCACTGCCTGCAGTGTCGTTGCATCCGGATAGGTAGGGAGCTGCAACGCAGGCCGCGCACGCCAGCTTTCCGGCGCCCAGTTGTCGGCGTCGGTATCCAGAATGGCAGTCGCGTTTGGCATGTTTGCAGTCAGAAGGATGTTGCGTTGCATCATCGCGTCAGCACGAAGCCACCGCAACCGTTACCGACGGAATAAATGGGTTTGCCTGCGCTTGAATCCCGCGTACAGCGCCCACAGCGCCAAACCAATGAACCACAACAGGCACCACATCGGCATGCTCAAGCCAAGGAATTTCCAGTCAATCGCGCTGCAATCGCCATTCGCCATCAGCACTTGGCGCGCCGCGCCCAACCAACTCTGGCTTTCGATCATGAAGTTGAGGCCGGGCCCGCAATTCGGCATTTCCGGCGGATACAACTGAACCCATGAATGCCGTCCTGAATAACCCATTCCCACCACTGCAGGAAGCAAGGCCAAGAGCGACCACATACGTCGTGCACCGGCCCCACGCGGCGCGTGCAGGCCACCTACCAGAAACACGAGGCCAAGTGCCGCGAATGCGATCCGCTGGAAGATGCAGAACGGACACGGCAGGATCTGCAGCTGGAACTGCACGTACAGTGCATACCCAAGCAGTGCCGCACAGGCCACGAAACCCAGCAGGAATTGACTGCGGAACGACCAGCGGAACAGGGACATGCGTACTCCAGGTGATACGACGATCTGATTATCGTCTACCTACCGCAAAAACGAAAAACCCCGGCGTTGCCGAGGTCTTCGATAATGCGATGTCGCGCGTGCTTGCCGTGAGTTACTCGGCAGATACCTGCGGACGATCAACCAACTCGACGTACGCCATCGGCGCGTTGTCGCCAGCGCGGAAACCGCACTTGAGCAGGCGCAGGTAGCCGCCTGGGCGAGTCGCGTAGCGCGGCCCGAGGATGGTGAACAG
>JBDSGA010000301.1:0-5846 GCA_039919235.1 Thermomonas sp.
CGGTACGTAGCCATCGAAACCGGCGGCAAGCGCGGCATCGGCGGCAAGCGCGAGGAACGGCGACGGCATCGCAGGCCATGGGTTGCCACTTGAAGGATCGCAGGCATCGTAGCGATAACCTCGGCGACCACTACACCAGCCGAACGGTCCGCAATTGGTCATCGCCACTTTCATCGTATGGCCACCCGGCGTCATCATATGGCGGAACGGCGCCATCGTGTCGATTTGCGCGATGTCGTCCAACAGCGCATCGGCGACTGGCAATGCGAACCCGTGCAACACGCACGCCTGTTCACCAAGCTCGGTGCGTGTGCCACCCAATTGCGCTGCGAAAAGATCGCTCACGCCACGCTGTTCACGCTGAAGGCAGGAACGCCATGGCCGCGGCCGGTTGCAGGAACGGCAGCAACCAATGATCGACCAGCAAGAACCCGAACAACGCCATCAGGTACACGATTGAATACTTGAACGTGCGCATCGCGAAGAACTCATCCGGCGGATCCAGCAGCTTCCACGCATACCAGAGGAAACCTGCGCCCAATACCAATGCGCCCGCGAGATAGAAAATCCCGCTCATCCGCGTCGCCCACGGCAATACCGTGGCCACGACCAGCAGCACCGTGTACAGCAGGATCTGCCAGCGGGTGTAGGTCACGCCGTGGGTGACCGGCAACATCGGCACCAATGCGCGCGCGTAATCCACACGGCGGAAAATGGCCAGCGCCCAGAAATGCGGCGGCGTCCACACGAAGATAATCAGCACCAGCAGCAGCGCATATTCCCAGTCGTGCGGGCCTTGCATGTTGGTCACCGCGGCCCAGCCCAGCAGCGGCGGTGCCGCGCCGGCAATGCCGCCGATGACGATGTTCTGCGGCGTCGCCCGCTTCAGGAATTTTGTATAGACCACCGCATAGCCGATCAGCGAAGCAAAGGTCAGCCACGCCGTGATCTGGTTGACGCCAAGCACCAGCAGCAACATCGACGCCAGCGCCAGAACCACCGCAAAAATGAGCGCCTGTTGCACTGTCAGCGTTCCGGCCACGAGTGGCCGCCATGAAGTGCGTGCCATGTTGGCGTCGATGCGCGCGTCCAGGATTTGGTTGATCGTCGCCGCGCTGGCGGCCGCCAACCAGATGCCGAGCGTGCCCAATACCGACTCGCGCAGCGGCGGCAGACCGGGCACGGCCAGGAACATGCCGATCACCGCGGTGAACACGATCAACGCCACCACGCGTGGCTTGGTCAGGCTCCAGTACTGGCGGATCACGCTTGGGTTTGAGCCCGTGCTTGCAGTGGCCATGGCGTCAGTCCGGCGCCCGCACGCGCGCCAGCAAGGTCACCAGCACGAACAGCAACGCGGTCGCGCCTGCGTTGTGCGCCACCGCCACGTGCAGCGGCAGCGACAACATCACGTTAGCGATACCGAGGCCGACCTGCGTCACCAGCAACACGAGTAGCAGGATTCCCCAGCCACGCAGGCCTGGATTACGCAGCAGGCGCAGCGACACCACCAGCAGGTGACCGAACACCAGCACTGCCATCAAACGATGTGCTAATTGGATAGCCACGCGCCCGGCGTTGTCGAGCACGCCACCTTCGTAGTCCACGCCAATGCCGCGCCACAACACAAAGCCTTCGCGGAAATCATGTGCAGGCCACCACGCACCCGCGCATTTCGGGAACTCGGGGCCGCACGCCAGCGCCGCATAGTTGGCGCTGGTCCAGCCGCCGAGTGCGATCTGGATCCCCAGCAACGTAATACCAATGATCAACAAGCGCCGCAGGCGTGGCGCGTCGGCGATGCGCAGTGGAATGCCTGTCGCGCGCCACGCCATCCAAGTCAGCAGCGAGAACGTCAGCAAACCACCGAGCAGATGCCCCATCACTACGATGGGTTTGAGCAGCCAGGTGACTGTCCACATACCCAACAAGGCTTGGAAAATGATCACGGCAAGGGTCAGCGTGCTGGCGCGCGACAAATCAGTGTTCGACCAGCGCATCGCGCCGACCAGCAGCAAGAGTTCACCTGCGATGGCAAAACCAGACGCTGCCACATGCATGCCGCGCATGTACAACGGGATCGCGATGGCGATTGCCGCCGATGCGCCCAGCACGTGCATCCAGCCTTGCGGCCGCTTGCGCGTCGCCAGCAGTGCAAGTGACAACACCAGCAAGCCCAAGGTGCCGGCGATCATGCGATGGAATTGTTCGCGCCAGGCCTTGCTCGGGTCGACCGCGCGGATCGCTGTCGCGGCATGGTCCACCACTTGCTCGGCGGTGGTTGGCCACGCTGCCTTGCCGTAGCAGGTGGGCCAGTCCGGGCAGCTAAGGCCGGCGTTGGACAGCCGCACGAACGCGCCGAACACGATGACGCAAGCGGCCAGCGCGACCGCCAGCCACGCGATGCGATGGAAGTGCCGGTACACCGATGGACGCGCCACGGTATTGGGAGTCATGCCACTCATTGCCGATCAATTCACCTTCAACAGTCGTGCTACGTCGCTGCGCAGGTCGCCCGGGTCGAAGCCGGGAGCGTAGCGCAACACCACGAATCCGTTCGGATCCACCAACCACGCAGCATCGCGGCCTTGGCTTCGAGTCGTTCCTTCGCCCTGAGGCAGCTGCGCGGGCAATACCGCATCGCCACGCACCACGTGGACCTCACGCGGCATTGCAACCCCTGCCGGAGGCTCACCCACCCACAGCACGTGTACGCGATCCGCGTCCTTGCCCATCAGCTGCCAGACCGTATCGAGCTGATGCAGGAACTTGCCGCACGGATCACGACGCGCACCATCGCAATCGGTTGGCGCCACCACGATCCGCCATGTGCGCGGGCTGGCATTCCAGTGATAGCTGCCACCGGCCGACAACGTGGGCGTGTACTCGCGTAAATCGCCGTATGGCTGCAGCATCTCGCCCTTGTTCTTCATGCCTTCGGGCCGCCAGCCGGAAAAACGCAGCAACCCGGCGATCAGCATGCCGCCGAAGAACAATCCGAAAATCGCGACCAGCATAGTGCGGTTGCGACGACGCGCCTTGTCTTGATCCGGGGCCATCATCCTCGCGGTTTCCTTGTTTTTATCGTCAGTACCACTGCCACGATCAAGACCGTGAGTGCCAGCGCAAACCACTGCACCGCATACCCCAAATGTCGGGCCGGAGTCAGCGTGTTCGGCAGAATCACCAGGTCGCGCACGCCCGGTACCAGCATCACCCCGGCATCGCCCTTGTTGCGCGCGGGATCCAGCCGCAGCACGCGTGGCGCGATGCCTGCGGAGAGTTTCAGTTCTCGTGCGATCCGGCTCGCGTCGATGCGCGTCGCCAGCCAGCGATGCACGCCGGATGGTGCCATGTCAGCGCCACTTTGCAGTCCCGACGAAGGTGGTGGCGCCAGCAAACCGCGCACCTGCTGCGTGCCGACCGGGCAGCCAAACACCGGCATGTCGCGCTTGCCATCCAGCGGCCACCAACCGGCATCCAGCAACTGCGCCTGCACGCCCGCATCCGGCAGCAACACGCAGTACATGCGCACGCCGGGCTTGCCCTCGAGGATCTGGTTGTCCAGCCATATCGTCGCATTAGCCATCACGCCGCTGCCGACCGCCCAGTCGTAATCCTGGCCGCGTGCTGGATCCGACGCCAGCAACAGGGGTTGAGGAGATTGTGGCTTCAGGGCTTGGGCGGCGGCAGCGAGCCGCACCTGCTTTTCATGCATGCGCTCCAGTTGCCAGCGCCCCAGTGATACAAACAAGACGATGGTAGCAATGGCGAGTACCCAGCCAATGGCCATCCCGAAACGCCGGGGACGATTCACGCCTGTCATAATGCCCGCACGCCACATCGGGTCCGCATCGCGGAATTTCCCATGAACGATTCGCTGAAAACCCTGCTCATCGTCGGTGTCTTGATCCTCATTCTGTGGAACCTCGGCGCTGGCCTGTACTACATGCTGGTCGACAAGGGCCAGACCAAACGAACGGTGAATTCATTGACACGCCGCATCGCATGGTCGGTGGCGCTCATCCTGTTCGTGGCCTTGGCCATCTGGATGGGTTGGATCACCCCGCATGGCGTCGGTCGCAATCCCGTCTGACTCTTCCGCTCGTATCAAATGCGAAGGCCGGCATTGCCGGCTTTTTGCTTTTCGCCTCCGGCCCCATCCAAGCGGCCTATGGCTTTCCGAGCGATGCTCCCGCTAGGCGCGCGGCGGTGAGCGAACCGCAGTTGACGCCAGTCAATGAGGATTCGCGAACCGTCGCAGCAACAACGCGGGAGCGAGCTCCGGGACGTTAGAGCACGTAGACGAACAGGAACAAGCCTAGCCACACCACGTCGACGAAGTGCCAATACCAGGCCACGGCCTCGAACGCGAAATGGTTGTCCTTGGTGAAATGCCCACGTGCACAGCGCAGCCACATGATCGCCAGCATGAGCGTGCCCAGGGTGACGTGCGCGCCGTGGAAGCCGGTCAACATGAAGAAGGTCGAGCCATAAATGCCCGAGCCCATCGTCAGGTTCAGCGTGTGGTATGCGTGGGCGTATTCGGTGACCTGGAAATACAGGAACAGGCAACCCAGCAGCACGGTCATGCCCAGGAACAGCATCAGGACGCCGCGCTTGCCTTCCTTCAAGGCGTGGTGCGCAATCGTGACGGTGATACCGGAGGTGAGCAGGATCAGCGTATTGAGCAGCGGCAGGCCCCAGGCGGGAACCGTCTGATAGGTGCCACCCACTGCGCCCGGGCCATTGCTCGGCCAACCGCCCGCATAGTTCGACCACAGGATGGCATGGGTGGCCACGCCATCGCCGTCGCCATTGAGCCACGGTAAGGCGTACTGGCGCACATAGAACAACGCACCGAAAAACGCGGCGAAGAACATGACTTCAGAAAAGATGAACCACACCATGCCCATCCGGAACGAGGTGTCGACCTGCTTGTTGTAGTGGCCGGCCAGCGACTCACGGATGACGTCGCCGAACCATTTGAACAGGATCGCCAGCAGGCCTGCCAGACCGATGAAGAAGACCGTGCGACCCCAGCTGGATTCGTTCAACCAGCCGCCAAAGCCCACCATGGTGGTGAACAGCGCAACGGAGGCAAATACCGGCCAACGGCTGCCATGCGGGATGTAGTAAACGTCCGCATCTGTTCCGTGGGAATCAGCGGTGTCTGCGTGGGTATTGGCCATGGTGTGTCTTCCGGGTGCTTCGATGTCTGGGACGAATGGTGTGGATCTAAGGAGCAGCGCGCGCCGCGTCGGATTGGGCCTTGCCCGCGTTCAGTGCAGCGGTCTGGGCGTCATTCTTGTAGAAGGTATACGACAGCGTAATGGTCTTGACGTCACTGGGCAGGTCGCGGTCGACGATGAAGCGCACGGGCATGTCGCGTGACTCGCCTGCCTGCAGGGTTTGCGCGGTGAAGCAGAAGCACTCGGTCTTGCTGAAGTAACCCGAGGCCCGCGCCGGCGCGAGCGATGGCACCGCGTTGCCCACAATCGCGCGATTGCCATCATTGCTGGCGAAGAACAGCGCCTCGTACTGGCGGCCGGGCTGCACGCGCATCGTGGTTTGTTCCGGCTTGAAGTGCCAAGGCAACTTGGAATTGACGCCGCCATCGAACTGCACCGTGATCCAGCGCGCTTGCTTGTCGACGACGTCGGCACCCACTTTTGCTGGCCCCTGTTCCAGGCGCACGCCGAATACTTTTTCGCAGGCGATCCGGTACAGCGGCACCAAGGCAAAAGCAAAACCGAACGCAGCCAACGCCACGCCGATCATCTTGCCCACGCCCAGCTGCTTGGCCGTGCTCACTTGCCCAGCATCCCGGCGGCCAGGAACCCCAC
>JBDSGA010000302.1:0-7195 GCA_039919235.1 Thermomonas sp.
GGCGTGTGCTTCACCTTCTCGTTGATTTCGGAACGAATGTAGCCGGGGAAGATCGTACTCACCTTGATCGGCGACCCCCACAAATCGGAACGAATGCCTTCGCTGAGCGCCGCCAAGCCGGCTTTGGTCGCCGCATACACGGTCACCGCGCGTGGCATTCCACGCATCGCACTCATCGAGGCAATCGTCACCAAATGACCGCTACCCTGCTTGCGGAAAATTTCCAGCGCCGCTTCGCATTGCGCGAGTGCAGCGACGAAATTGGTCTGCGCGGTGGCGACATTGGCGTGGAAGTAACCCGTTCCCAACGATGCGCCCTTGCCCATGCCCGCATTGACGATGACGCGGTCCAGCGTGCCGAACTCGGCGGCGAATTCGCGAAACACCTCGAACACCTGCGCGTGATCGTTCACGTCCAGTGCGCGCAGCGATACCTTGATGCCGGGATGTGCGGCCAGTAGTTCCGCCTTTAGTGTTTCCAGCCGATCAGTGCGTCGCGCGCACAACGCCAGGTTGCGACCGCGCGCGGCGAATTCGCGCGCCATGCCGGCGCCAAGCCCGGAACTGGCGCCGGTAATCAGTATGTTCTGGCGGATCATGCGATGGCGGCCTCGTGTTTGCGTTCGTGTTGGCGAATCAGGCGCCGGCAGCGCCAATGCAGGTAATGGACGAACAACCAGAAATTCCGGAATGCTGGATTGCTGGTTTGCTTGTGGTGATAACGGTACTAAATTTGCTGCGCGATAGCCGACACCCGGAACAAACCCTGCACTTCGTAGAACGTCCAGTGCGACGCGTCCAAGCCTGTCTTGTCGCAGTAATAATTGACGACTTCGCGCCGGCTCAACATCCCCGGCAGGTGCGTGGGCTGGCGACGCAGGCTGCGCATGATCGGATCGTCATCGGCCTGCACCCAATAGGCAATCGTGTTGCCCAGGTCCATCAACGGATCACCGATGGTCGCCAGCTCCCAGTCCAGCACGCCGATGACGCGGGTCGGATCATCCGCGTCGAGGACTAGGTTGTCGAACCGGAAATCGTTGTGGACGACGCAACTGCGTGATTCCGCAGGCACGTGAGCGCGCAACCATTCGACGATGCGCGTGCCGCGCGGCACATTCCAGGTGCGCGCCTTGGCATAGCGGCCGGCCCAGCCTTCGACCTGCCGCTGCGCGTAATCACCACCTTTGCCGAATTGCGCTAATCCAGCGACCTCGGGATCGATCCGATGCAAGGCGATCAAGGTGTCGAGCATATTGGTGCACAGCAGTCGCACCTGCGTCGGCGTTATTTCCAAATCGCGCGGCAGGTTCCGGCGCGGAATGATGCCGTCCAGCCGCTGCATGACGTAGAACTCGGCGCCGATCACGCTGGCATCGTCGCAATGCAGCAGCATGTCCGGCACGAATGGATACACAGGCTTCAGCGCCTGCTGGATACGGAATTCGCGGCCCATGTCGTGCGCCGACTTCGCCTTGGTACCCGCCGGTGGGCGCCGCAGGATGAGGTCATGCGTGTCGTAGTGCAGCCGGTACGTCCAGTTGGAGGCGCCGCCCGCGTATTGGGTGACCTGCGGCGTACCGACAAGTCCCGGTAGGTGCTGCTTGAGCCATGGATCCAGCCGATCCAGATCCAGCGCTTCGCCTGCGCGGACGCTGCCGGCTTGATCATGAATCGACGCCATCAGGACACGGCCTTGCGCTGCATGCGCGCCTGCACCTTCGCGAGGTGCCGACGCATCAATTTCAGGTACAGCGCATACGGCAGCACGCGCTTGAACAACCACGTGCGACGCACCTCGGGGTGCGTGAGGATGTGGGTCTCGCCGCGCTGCACGCCTTCGAATATCAGCCGCGCAATCTGTTCCGGGCCAATCCGTGCGCGCTCCACCAAGCGCTTGGTCATCGCCTCCAATGCTGGACTGCTGGCGCGCATGTTCTGCGCGAGCGCGGTGCGGAAGAACGCGGGACACACGACGGTGACCCCGATCCTGTCGGCTTGGAGTTCGAGCTGCAGGGTTTCCGATAACGCTACCACCGCGGCTTTGGTTGCGTTGTAAGCGGCGGCCTGCGGCATATGCACCAGCCCCGCCATCGAGGCGATGTTGACCAGTTGCCCGCCGCCTTGTGCGCGCAACATCGGGGTGAACACTCGGCAGCCACGCGCCACCCCAAGCAGGTTGATGTCGACGATCCACCGCCAGTCGGCTTCGGACGCATCGGCAATCCCACCCATCTGCGCCACGCCGGCATTGTTGATGACGACATCCACGCCGCCCCATTGCTGTTGCAACCACTCGGCCGCCACCTGCACGTCGGCTTCGATCGTGACATCACAGGCGACAGCATCACTGGCCGGCGACACAGCGCGCAATTGCACCAACGTGTCGGCACAACGTTCAAGGTTTAGATCACCAATCAGCACGCGCCAACCCTGCTCGACGTAATGCATCGCCAACGCGTGGCCAAGGCCCGACGCCCCGCCAGTAATGAACACGCGCGGATTATCGCTCGCGCAGCGGCTCAAGCTGATGCACTCCGCTGACGATGTCTGGCGATTTCGATCTTCGCGATCACGTGGCGATGCACCGCATCCGGCCCATCCGCAATCCGCAGCGCGCGTGCAATCGCGAACAGCGATGTCAGCGGCACGTCATGCGAGACGCCCGCGCCACCGAACATCTGGATCGCCTCATCGACGACCCGCTGCAGGACGTTCGGCGCGACCACCTTGATCGCCGAGATCTCCGCCATCGATGCGCCGACGCCGTGGGCATCGATTTTCCATGCCGCGTGCAAGGTCAGCAGTCGCGCCTGGTCGACCGCGATACGTGCATCGGCGATTCGCTCTCGGTTGCCGCCGAGGTCCAGCAAGGGTTTGCCAAACGCCACGCGCGACAGGCCGCGTTCGATCATCAACTCCAGCGCGTGTTCGGCCGCACCGATGGCGCGCATGCAATGGTGGATACGCCCCGGTCCCAGCCGACCCTGTGCAATCTTGAATCCGTCACCCATGCCCTTGATCAGATGGGCGCGCGGTATCCGGACTTGGTCGAACACCACTTCTCCATGCCCGCTCGGCGCATCGTATTCGCCAAAGCACGGCAGCATCCGTTCGATGTGCACGCCCGGCGTGTCCAGCGGCACCAGCACCATGCTGTGGCGCGCGTGGCGATCATTTTCGGGATTGGACAGGCCCATGAAGATGGCGAACGCCGCGTTCGGATGGCCCAGCCCGGTGCTCCACCACTTGCGACCGTCGAGTACTAGTTCGTCGCGGTCCTCGCGGATCGTCGCCTGCATGTTGGTGGCATCACTGGACGCCACGTCAGGCTCGGTCATGCAGAACACCGAACGAATCTCACCGGCCAGCAGCGGCGCGAGCCAGCGCAGCTTTTGCTCGTCGTTGCCGAAGTGGTAAAGCACCTCCATGTTGCCGGTGTCCGGTGCGTTGCAATTGAAGACTTCCGGCGCGATCAGGCTGCGCCCCATCGCTTCGGCGAGCGGCGCGTATTCGAGCGTGGTCAACCCGGCGCCAAGCTCGGCATCGGGCAGGAACAGGTTCCACAGGCCTTCGGCGCGCGCCTTGGCTTTCAGTTCTTGCATTTGCGCCGGCACTTGCCAGCGACTCCAGTCGGCATCCGGATTCAGTGCCCTGGCATCGTGCAGATAGTCGGCCTCGACAGGCTCGATCTGTTCGCACATGAAGCGTCGCACTCGCTGCAGGAAGTCCTGCGAACGTGGTGAAGGCAAGAAATCCATATTGCCGCTTCCACACGGGGAAGCGGTCAGCTTAGGCTGCTTGCACCAGAGCAATCAATCAAGACTCGATGCCCACTAGCGTGCGCGGCGGCTCTTGCAGGACACGTCTTTCGGGATGGTCAGCCCTGTACGATGTGGCTCCTGACGTGCGACATCGCCAAGGCAAGGTCCAGCGGCGTAGGCACGGCAATGCCGTAGCCCTGCGCGTAATCCACGCCCATGCTACGAAGCACTGCCAAGATGCCGTCGTTCTCGACGAACTCGGCGATGGTGCATAGATCCAGTTCATGGCCGACCCGGTTGATGGCATCCACCATCGCCCGATCGACCGAATCGCTGGCAACGTTGCGAATGAAACTGCCGTCGATCTTGAGGTAGTCAACGCGCAGGTTCTTCAGGTACGAAAACGATGATAGCCCGGTACCAAAATCATCCAGCGAGAACTGGCAGCCCAGGGAACGCAGGCGGTCGATCAACTCGCGCGCGCGCTCCAGGTTTGCAATGGCGGCGGTTTCAGTAATCTCGAAGCAGATCGTGTCGAACGGAATTCCCGCCACCGCGAACTGCTGCTCGACAAACGTGAGAAATCCGCTGTCATTGAGGCTGGCACCGGACAGGTTGATCGAAAACTGCAAATCGGTGTTGCCACCATCCCGCGCCCGCGCCATCGCTGCAAAGGCGTGCTCGACCACCCAGCGGTCGATCGCTGGCATCAGCCCATAACGTTCCGCAGCGGGGATGAATGCCATCGGCGGCACCAGCTCGCCGTCCTCATCCAGCATGCGCAGCAACAATTCGCAATGGCGCGGCCCTGCCTCATCCGGTTCTACCGGCACGATCCATTGTGCATAGAGCGCGAAGCGGCCCTCCGCGAGCGCCGCAGGGATGCGCGTCGTCCAATTCATGTCGCCGGTGCGGCGAACCACGTCATCATCGGCGTGGTGATGCAGGTAAATGCGGTTGCGCCCCTGCTCCTTGGCGATGTAGCAGGCCGAGTCAGCGTCGCTGAGGACGGTGCTCATGGTATCGCCTGCATTGAAATGCACGACCCCGATACTGGCGCCAAGGGCAAACAACTTGCCTTGCCAGAGGAACCGGAAATCCGCCACGGCCTGCCGAAGGACTTCGGCCACGCGCAGTGCAGGCTCCACCGGGCACTCTCGCAGCAACACGGCGAATTCGTCACCGCCCAACCGGGCCAGGTCGTCGCGTGCACGCAAGCGGCCCTGGAGCACGGCCGTCACTTGCCTGAGCAGTTCGTCGCCCGCCTGATGACCGGCGGTGTCGTTGACAATCTTGAACTGATCCAAATCGATGTACAGCAGTGCATGGCCCTTGTCCTGTGGACCTTTCCCGTCAAGCACGACTGCCAATTGCCGCTCGAACTCACGGCGGTTGATCAGGTCCGTGAGTGAATCATGCGATGCCTGGTGGGTCATCTGGTCGGCGACTGCGCGCGCCTGGGTGACGTCGTGGAAGACGAGAACGGCACCTACCAGTTTATGTTCGACGTCACGAATCGGAGCGGCGGAGTCCTCGATTGCAACACGGGTTCCGTCCCGCCGCCGCAGCATCGTGTCATGGGCCAAACCGCCCACGGCGCCCGTGCTCAGGACAAAATCAATCGGATTCGGCGCCGGTGCGTCGCTTTCCCCGTGGAAGATCCGAAACACCTCTTCAATCGGGCGGCCCACCGCTTCACTGGATGCCCAGCCGGTCAGTGCCTCGGCCACTGGATTCATGTAACTGACGGACGCAACGGTATCGGTCGTGATGACCGCGTCGCCAATTGAATGCAAGGTCACCCGCAGACGCTCGCGCTCGAACGCAACCGCCTGCTGGGCCTGCTTGCGCACCGTGATGTCGCGCATGGTGCCGACCAGTCGAACCTCCCCGGCATGGGGAATCGAATCAACGGAGAGCTCCAGCGGGAACTCGGATCCATCGCTGCGCAGGCCCCTCAATTCCAACCGACCCTTGCCGACCACGCGCGCCTCCCCTCCCTCATTGAACCGAACCATTCCGACTTCATGCGCGGCACGCATGGATGGTGGAATGAGCAAGCTCAGGTCCCTTCCCAGGAGATCCTGTTCCCGATAACCGAACATGCTGGTGGCGGCTCGATTGACCGACACAATCCGATTGTGGGCGTCGACGATCAATAGTCCATCCGAGATGCCCCGAAGCACAGCGTCGATTTCCGCGTGAGCATCGCGCGCCGTACTCTCCAGGCGCTCAAGCTCCTGACCGAGCGGATTGACCTTCAACCTGAGCAGCCACAGCGCGGTCGCGACAAGGACGCCCAGCATCGGCAACATCCACAACAAGGCGCGACGGATGGGCCCTGCCAATTCATCCCCATCCTGCTTCACCACCATGCCGAGCTGTCCCCCGGCGACCGGACGGAAGCTCGCAACTACTTGCTTGCCGCGATAATCGACCCGCGACTGCGTCCCTGCCTGCCCATGCAGGGCGAATACCATCGGCAGCGTCTGCCCTCGGAACGTCCGTGCTGGACTGAAAGCACTGCGATTGAATCTGCTTGGGAAGCAGCGGAGCGAAGACTCACCATTCAGGCACAGCACGCTCTCGCCTGTATTTCCCAAGCCCGCCATGTTCAACCACGCCTTCGTGAAGCTGGGAATCGACTTCTCAAGCACCAACTTATTTCCTGCACTGCTCAGTGGTACCGTGGCGCGCAACAGGAATTGCCCGTCCCACAACAACGTGGCGCGGCCCGCGGCGTCCAGCGTGGCGGAAATCTCCGGAGCAACAACCAGCGCCCCGCGTCGCGCCAGCGTCTGCCCCTGGGGGCCAAGAACAGCGGCCCCGCGGAAGCCCGAGGCGATCGCGTCGGACAGGGCCGCCTGCATGCGCGTGATGCTGGCTGCGGAAGTTTCCATCGCAAGCTGGTCCGCGTCTTCAATCAGATCCGGCCGCGTGGCCAGCGCTCCCGCAACGGCCAAGGCAAGCCGCTGTTCCTGCTCCAGGACCATGGCGCGCGCCTGCAGCGTCTGTTCCAGTTTTTCCCCGATCGCCACGCGTGACACGTTACCCAGCGCTGCGAAGCCCGAAAACGCGGCCACGATCACCAGGGAGATAGTGATCAACGCCGCCGTGCGAATCAGGCGTTGCGCATGTGAGAGGGGCTCCGCTTTCGCAGCCTGCTGCCAGAGACCCCAGCTTGCCAATGCAATGCCGAACATACCGACTGCAGTGGGCACTGCCATGCGCGCGTGCTGCCAGGGCAACAACAGGTCGGTCTTCAACAGGAAGCTGATGACACCCGTCCCGGCGATCATTGACAAGCCGACGATCAGCATCGGTGAGAGCCACAGACGCCGGACCGCCGCCGGCCTGGCCAGGCTGAACAGCAGTGCCGACGCGACCAGAAAGCCTAGTCGCGTATTCGGGGCCATCCGGCCCGGGAATGG
>JBDSGA010000303.1:0-11590 GCA_039919235.1 Thermomonas sp.
ACGGATTTCTATGCCGCGCTGAACTCGGCCGGCGCATATTCGCTGCCGCTCGTGCTTTGCGTGGTGAATAACGGCTGGGCCATTTCCGTGCCGCGCAAAGCGCAGACCGGCGCCGAGACACTGGCGCAAAAGGGCATTGCCGGCGGCCTGCATTGCCTGCAGGTCGACGGCAACGACCTGGTCGCGGTACTTGAAGCCATGCGCCGCGCGCACGAACGCGCACGTCGTGGTGATGGCGGCAGCGTGATCGAGTTCATGACCTATCGCCTGCACGACCACACTACCGCCGACGATGCCCGCCGTTATCGTGGTGAAGAAGAGGTCAAGGATGGCTGGACCCGTGAGCCGTTCCTGCGCCTGCGCAAGTACCTGAGCGACCTGAAGCTCTGGGACGAAGCCCAGGAAAAAGCATGGATCGAGGAATGCGGGAAATTGATCGACGTCGAGATCAACGCCTACCTGGAATGCCCGGTGCAGCCGGTCGAGGCGATGTTCGACTTCCTCTACGCCGAATTGCCGGAAGAGCTCATCGCGCAACGCGCAGCAGCCGTTGTTTTGGAGAAGCGGTCATGAGCGAAGCGACCCCTATCGCACTGATCGAAGCGATTACTCAAGCGTTAGCCTACGAACTGCGCAACGACGAGCGCGTGGTGGTGTTAGGCGAAGACGTAGGCATCAATGGCGGCGTGTTCCGCGCCACTGCCGGCCTGTCTGCAACGTTCGGCACCGAGCGCATCCTCGACACCCCACTGGACGAAACCACGATTGCCGGCCTGACCGTCGGCATGGCCTCGCAAGGTATGCGCCCGGTCGCCGAAGCACAGTTCGACGGCTTCATGTATCCGATGGTCGATTTCATCGTCTGCCATGCCGCGCGCATGCGTTACCGCACCCGCGGCCGCCTGAGCTGCCCGATGGTGCTGCGGGTGCCGTGGGGCGGCGGCATCCGCGCGCCGGAACATCATTCCGAAGCGAACGAATCCATCTTCACCAACGTGCCCGGTTTGCGCGTGGTGATGCCGTCCTCGCCGGCACGCGCCTATGGCCTGTTGCTGGCCGCGATCCGCGACCCGGATCCGGTGATCTACATGGAGCCCAAGCGCATCTATCGCCAGTACAAGGAACTGGTACCGGATGACGGCGAGGCTTTGCCACTGGATGTCTGCTTCGTGCTGCGCGACGGCAGTGATATCACTTTGGTCACCTGGGGTGCGCAGGTCAAGGAAACCCTGGAAGCCGCCGAAGCACTGGCCAAGGACGGCATCAGCGCGGAGGTGATCGATGTCGCCACGTTGACGCCGCTCGACTTCGGCACCATTGCCGAATCGATTTCGAAAACCGGTCGCTGCGTGATCGTGCACGAAGCCGCAAAGACTGCGGGCTTCGGCGCCGAGATCGCCGCGCGCTGCGCCGAGGAATGCATGTTCGACCTGGTTGCGCCGGTCGAGCGCGTCACCGGCTACGACACCCACATCCCGCTGTTCCGCCTGGAAATGAAATACCTGCCGAGCGTCGACAAGATCGTCGCCGCGGCCAAGCGCGCCATGGCGCATTGCTGAGGACACCGCATGAGCACCAAACAATTCAAGCTTCCCGACCTCGGCGAAGGCCTGCCGGACGCAACCATCGTCGAGTGGTACGTCAAGGTCGGTGACACCATTAAATTGGATGACAACCTGGTCTCGATGGAAACCGCCAAGGCCGTGGTCGACGTGCCCTCGCCGGTCTCCGGCAAGGTGCTGAAACTGGCGGGCGACGCAGGCGACATCGTCATCACCGGCAGCATTCTGGCCGAGTTCGAAATGGATGCATCGATGCCGCAACGCGCGGAAGGCCAGGACACCGGCCACAGTCATGGTGCAGCGCATAAAGAAGAACCTGCACCCGCACCGGCCGCAAGCCCAGCGAAAGCCGTAGCGCCCGCCGATGCCGGCACCGTAGTCGGCGCGATGCAGGTGGGCACGGCGGTGATGGCACAGGCCGCGATTGCCTCGGGCGGGGTCAAGGCGATGCCCGCAGTCCGCGCAACGGCACGCAAGCTCGGTGTGGATCTCACCCGCGTATCGCCGAGCGGCCCCGATGGCACGGTCAGCATGGATGACGTCAAGCGGGCAGCTGCTGATGGCAGCGCGAAGCAAGGTGCCGCGCCAGTGCGCTCGGCACCAGCGGCAGCGCCAGCCGCTTTTGCGCCCGCACAGCGCAGTACGGTGTCGCAATCCGGCAAGCCGATGCGCACGCAGCCGCCGGGCGTGGCAGCGACTGGCCAACCCGAGCAACTCAAGGGCGTACGCCGCAACATGGCGCGGGTCATGGCCGATGCACATGCGCAAGTGGTGCCCACCACAATCGTCGACGACGCCGACCTGCACGCATGGAGTGGTCGCCAGGACATCACCGCGCGGCTGGTGCGCGCGATTGTCACCGCGTGCAAGACCGTGCCTGCGCTCAATGCGTGGTTCGACGGTCCGAACCTGAGCCGCACCCTGCACCCGCATGTGGACATCGGTATTGCAGTCGATACCGACGACGGCCTGTTCGTCCCGGCACTGCGCAACGCCGACATGCTGGATGCCGTCGGTGTACGCGCGGCGATCAAGCGCCTGCGTGCGCAGGTCGAGGATCGTTCGATCGCAACATCGGAATTGTCCGGCTACACGATCTCGCTATCGAACTTCGGCATGTTCGCGGGTCGTTACGCGACACCCGTCGTGGTCCCGCCGTGCGTCGCAATCATTGGTGCCGGCAAGTTGTCGCACGACGTGGTGGCGGTGATGGGCGGCATTGAAGTCCATCGCCGGATGCCGATCTCGCTCACGTTCGATCATCGCGCCGCCACCGGCGGCGAAGCGGCACGTTTCCTGGCCGCGTTGCTGGACGATATGGCGCAACCGAACTGACTTGCAACCGATGAAAACGCCAGTCCGTCAGGAATGGCGGTCTGCCAATTCGATCCGGTTGCGACCGGCTTCCTTGGCGCGATACAACGCGGCGTCGGCACGATTGAACATGTCGTCCACCGTGTCGTGCCCGCGCGACCCGAACGCAACACCAATCGACACCGTCAGCGAGAATGGAAGGGGCAGCGCATCGACCGAGGCGCGCACCCGCTCCAACGTTTCCAGCATCTGTTCCCGGTCGCCGTGGCCAAGCACGATCAGGAACTCCTCACCGCCATACCGTCCAGCGATGTCATCGGCCGACACGTTGCTGTTGATCACCTGCCCGACCTGCTTCAACGCGATGTCGCCAGCGGCATGGCCGTGGGTGTCGTTCACGCGCTTGAAGTTGTCGACGTCAACGACGGCTAGTGCGAATGGCGAAGCGATCCCCGCTTCGGCATATTCACGGCTGCGGCGTTCGGTTTCCGCGCGGGTCAGTAGTCCGGTCAGATTGTCCTGCGCCAGCCGTTGTTCGAGGTGGCTGCCATAACGCTCCAGGCAACGGTAGGCAAATTCGCGGTCCGCGAGCGCACGCTGTGCCAGCAGGTTATTGCTGCGCGCTTCCAGCAGGCCCGAAACAATCTCTGCGAGTTCGGACAAACCGCTGCGCTGTGCCTCATCGAGCTGTCGTGGCACGCGGTCGATGACGCAGACCGTGCCCAATGCGTGGCCACCGGAATCCACCAGTGGACGACCGGCATAGAAGCGGATATTGGGGTCGCTGGTGACCAGCGGGTTTTCGAAGAACCGCGGATCCAGGCTCGCGTCGCGCACTTCCATCAGATCGTCGGGCGAGCGGATCGCGTGATCGCAAAAGGCCATGCTGCGCGGCGTTTCTTCAGCCTCCAGCCCGATACGTGCCTTGAACCACTGCCGGTTCCGGGTGATCAGCGACACCAGTGCGATCGGCGTGCCGCAAATGATGCTGGCCAAGCGCACCACCGCGTCATACGCGGGCTCCGGCAAGCTATCGGTGATCCGCAACGAATCAAGCGCGGATTGGCGCGCGACTTCATCGGTGCTTGAAACTTGCTGCAAGCGGTTTTCCATCCGAGTCTCCTGCTGACCGATGACGATGACACATGGCGGCTGATTGTCGAAGTCAGCGAAATTCAGCGCAGTATCCAGCGCTGCCGCACGCACCAAGCCGTGACTAGCGCAGCGAGGAACACGCCATAGCCCACCGAAGTTGCCAGGATCTACGGCCATAGTGCGCCGTAACTGCGGTCCGCGAAGACGAGGCTCCAGTAAAGCGCGGCGACGCTGCCGGTATAAGCCAGCAGCAATGCCCCGCCATCGAACCAGTAGCGTGCAGATGTGCGTGGCTGGCGCGGATATCGCCAGGAGAGCGCCGACAGGATCTGGAACCACGGCGCGAACAACACCAACGCGAGGATCGGCAACGTGGACAGGTTCACGCGGTGCCGGCCTCACCCTCGAGTTGCGCGGCCACGAACGCGGCTAGCGCTGCATTGACGTCCTCGTCGCTGACGCCTTCACCCAGGCTGAAATCGAGCTGGTCACTTTCCAGCGTGCCTTGCCTGGCTTTGCCAACCTTGAGCTGGGCGATGCGCTGGCCGGCATCGCGCGGTGACGCGAAGCCTGCGCTTTGCAGCAACACGCGCTCGCCCAGCACCAGCTTGAAGTAGAACTTGCCGTCCGCATCGCGGTATTGCTTGAAGGTCGGCACCAACGCAGGATCGGTTTTGGTTGCAGTCGCATGCGTATCCGCAGCACCCGCGCTGGACAAGTCGCGCAGTCCCACCGCATCGCGTAACGCCAGCAGCATCGGCGTGGCATGCGCAGTGCGCAGGCGCTGCGCGCCATCGCGCAGGATCGCCTCGATCTCGGCGGGCTTGGCGATCAGGGTTTCGTACTGTTCGCGCAATGGCGACACTTCGGCATCGATGCGTTCAAAGAGTGTCTGCTTCGCCTCGCCCCAACCGATGCCCTCGGCATACGCTTGGCGCATCGCGGCGGTCTCATCGGCCGTGGCGAAGGCTTGGTATATCTGGAATAACGCAGAGCCTTCCGTGTCCTTGGCTTCGCCGGGCGCACGTGAATCGGTGAGGATGCCGGCAATGAGTTTTTTCAGTTCTGCGCGCGGCGCGAACATCGGGATGGTGTTGTCGTAGCTCTTGCTCATCTTTCGACCATCGAGGCCCGGCAAGGTCGCAACCTGCTCCTCGATTGCAGCCTCGGGCAACACGAAGTGGCTTCCATACAGATGGTTGAAACGTTGGGCGAAGTCGCGGGCCATTTCGATGTGCTGCACCTGGTCGCGGCCCACCGGCACCTTGTTCGCGTTGAACAGCAGGATGTCGGCCGCCATCAGCACCGGATACATGAACAGCCCGGCGTTGATGCCGGCATCATCGTCCTCGCCTTCGGCACGGTTGCGGTCCACCGATGCCTTGTAGGCATGCGCGCGGTTGAGCAAGCCCTTGCCCGCCACGCAGGTCAGCAGCCAGGTGAGCTCGGGAATCTCGGGAATGTCGGACTGCCGATAGAACCAGACTGACTGCGGATCCAGCCCACACGCCAGCCATGCAGCGGCGATCTCCAGGGTGCTGCGTTGTACGCGCGCTGGCTCGCTGATCTTCACCAGCGCGTGGTAGTCGGCGAGGAAATAGAAGCTCTCCACGCCGGGCGTGCGCGAGGCGGCGATCGCCGGGCGAATCGCACCGACGTAATTGCCGAGATGCGGGGTGCCGGAGGTGGTGATTCCGGTGAGGACGCGGGTTTTGCTCATGGAAAGTCGGTGCCGTTGATGCGGTGCACAGTTTAACTGGCGACGGCGTCAACCCCGTTTTCCCAAGTGAGGCGTTTGCATCCAGGCAACCCACTTGCGCCGCGTGCGCACCTTCTCTGCAACACGCCAGTCCGGAGACCGCCATGATTCGTCGCCTCTCGCTCCACTTGCCAATCGTGCTCGCCCTTGCCCTGACCTCTGCCACCGCGTGCTCGCCGCTGTTCGCCCGCGATCTGGTCGGCTTCGACATCGTGGACCGCGACACGGGCCAGACGCTGCCTGAGTATGGCTATCGCGGCCAGGACTGGATTGCCGGCGTGCCCGGCCATCGTTACTCCGTGCGGCTGACCAATACCACCGGCGAGCGGGTGTTGGTGGTGCTCTCGGTTGATGGCGTGAATGCCGTGAGTGGGCAGACGGCCTCGGGCTCACAGGCAGGCTATGTGCTCGATCCATGGGAAAGCGCCGACATCGCCGGCTGGCGCAAGTCGCTGGACGACATCGCCCAATTCGTGTTCACCGATCTGCCGGACAGTTACGCCGTGCGGACCGGGCGCCCGGATAACGTCGGCGTAGTCGGGATTGCCGTCTTCCGTGAGCGCCATGTGCGGCCACAACCTCAATACGGCCCAGCGTCGCCACCCATCGCTCAATCTCGTGGCGAGCAGGCTCGTAGCGACAAGAGTGCTGCAGGCAACATGGCCAAAGCGGTACCGTCTGCAAGCGCGGCGGACAGCACCATGGCCGCGTCGGAAGCAGAGCCGCAGCGTCTTGGCACCGGCCATGGCGAGCGCGAATGGGCACCGGTCGGACAAACCGAATTCGTGCGCGCCAGCCCGCATCCGCAACAGGTCGAGCAGCTGCGCTATGACGATGTGGGCAAGCTTGTGGCCATGGGCGTGATACCCCGTCCTTACGGGCCGAGCATGCGCAACGGACCAAGTGCCTTCCCGAACGGATTCGTGGCCGATCCGCCGCGTTGGTAACTAGTGGCTGGTGCGCACCATCGCCGCCTCTCGAAGCACAAAAAAGACGGGCCAGGTTTCCCTGGCCCGTCGTGCATCCTTGCGTCGTCGCCTTCCCTGGTCGGTTGGCAAGTGCTACTTGATCGGATTGCCGATCAGCACTTGGCGTCCTTGCAGTCTTGGGCCTTCTGCTCAACCTTCTCACCAACCTTCTGCACATCCTTGCCGGCGCCGGCCATGGTGTTGCACGCGGTCAGGGCGAATGTCGAAAACGAGGCCAGTAGCAACAGGGCAAACAAACGCTTCATGGGGATCTCCTGAGTAACTCAATTTAGAGCAGGCTGATAACAGCGGGCTGGTTGCAGCAGAGGCGCAATCCGGTGGATCGCGCTTGCCGCCATGTAAACGCATCCGGGCGTGAAGCCCGCGTGCAGTCTGCGCTGACTGCGCTAACTGCGGATGAACCACGTTCAGCAAAAATGATCAGTCGCGCATCAGGGTCGACTTGCCGAAGAGGCTTTCGACGAGGTCGACGGTGAGCTTGGCGGTGGCATTGCGTCGGTCGAGCGCTGGGTTGACCTCGACGATGTCCAGCGACGCCATGCGCCCGGTATCCGCCACCATTTCCATGATCAGCTGCGCCTCACGGTAGTTCACGCCACCCGGCACGCGCGTGCCGGTACCGGGTGCAATGGAAGGATCCAGCATGTCGACATCGAAACTCACATGCAGGTGGGTGTCGGCATCCACGCCATCCAACGCTTCTTCCATCACCCGGCGCATGCCGACTTCATCGATGTAGCGCATGTCGTAGATGTCCAGGCCGTGCTCCTGCACCAGCCGCTTCTCGCCACTGTCTACCGAGCGGATGCCGATCTGGCGAATCTGCGCTGGCAGTAGCGCGGGTGCCGGCCCGCCCATCGTGGTCAATTGCTCCGGACCAAGCCCGACCAGGCACGCCACCGGCATGCCGTGGATGTTGCCCGACGGGGTGATTTCGCGGGTGTTGAAATCGGCATGGGCATCCAGCCAGAGCACACGCAACTTCTTGCCATGCGTACGGCAATGCGCCGCCACGGCGGCGATTGAGCCTACCGCGAGGCAATGGTCGCCGCCGAGCAGGATCGGCATTCGGCCTGCCTGCAGTTCGCGGGTACTGGCATCGAACACGGCCTGGTTCCAGGCGACCACTTCGACCAAGTGCCGATAGCCATCGACTGGGGCGCTGACCGGATTGCGCGGCCCGGCAAGATCGCCCAGGTCGCGCACATCCACGCCACGCCTGCCGATGGCTTCGATCAAGCCGGCGACGCGCAGCGACTCTGGCCCCATCGACGCGCCACGGCGCGAGGCACCGATGTCGGTGGGAACGCCGAAAATGGAAACGGGAGAATAGGTGTGACTCATGCGGCATCCTCGTGGGGGCTACGCATGGACGATGACACGTGACGCGAAGCTGGTACCGCGTAACCGTGGCGTCCAACAGTGCCGTGGAATGGTGCCGCTTATCCGAATCGAACGGATGACCTACCGCTTACAAGGCGGTTGCTCTACCAGCTGAGCTAAAGCGGCAATGTGGATGAATTTTAGCCTGCCACGCCATCGCCTGCCGCGTTTCAGGGCAGTCGTGCGCAGTCCAGCGGCCTGGAAGGCGCGATTGCGGCCAGCGTCGTGCGGCTGGCATCGGGCGCGAAACGTGCATCCAGCCACCATTGCGGCGGCGTGTCGCCAAGCGGTTCTGCGCGCGCGGTGAAGCCCTTCGCTGCCAGTTGCGCCTCACGCCTCCGCGCACTGTCTTCGCTGCCATAACGGCCTAGCGCCACGCTGTTGGCCTCGTCGCCAGTGGCAATGATGTACCAGTCATTGATGCCGGCGGCCTTGATCTGGTCCACGAGTTGCTGCGCGGCTTCGCGCGATGCCAACGCCGGCATGTAGACGCGCCAGCCGCGCGCCGCGCGCGATCGGGAATCGCGCGCCACCAACTTCTGACTCAACGCTTCCAAGCGCGGACGCACCGCGTCGCGCGTGGTGGCATCGGCGAATGGACCAAAGCTCAGGCACAGCGCGCGGGCGACGACAGGCGCGGAGGCGGTGGAAGGCAGCTCAGCAAGCGCCGGCGTGACCGTTGCCATCGCCGAAACCTGGGCACGCCTCACTGGCGCGACGACGGGCCTTGACGCCACTGGCTCATCGACTAGCCGTAATCCGGGTTGGGCGGTGTCGACCACATTCGTGGTTGGCGCAGCACGCAGGCGATCTCCTCCCAGCCACCAAGCGCCAACGCCCAGGTTGAGCATCAAGAAGAACACAATCGCGGCGCGCAGCATCATGGGGCGAGTTTATGCGATGCACTTGGCATGCCAAAGCGCCACGCCACGCAGGACCGAATCGGGCACCCATGCGTGCACCGGCAGCTGCGCGCGCAATGCCTGCGCGCCGCCGCCATGCAGCCATAGCGTGGGACGCACCCCGAGCAACTTCTGCGCCTCCGCCAGACTGCGCTCGACCAGCGCGAGCGCCGCGCCATCGCAGCCCGAGACGAGTGCATGGTGAGTGTCGTCGGCGAATTCGGCATAGGTGCCACCGCGTTCTGGCAATCCCGGTGCACGTGCATGCAAGGCCTCGCGCATCAGGCTGGGCGAGGGCGCGATGCGGCCACCGCGGTGTTGGCCCTCGCCGTCCAGCAGGTCGCACGTCAATGCGGTGCCGACACCTACCAGCAGCACCGGGCCGGCATCGAGCGCTGCCAGCATCGCCAGGAACCGATCCACGCCGAGGTGCTGGGGATTAGCATACGCAATCTGCAGGCGACCCAGCGCCGGTTGCGTGCGCACCACATGCAGGCGCGTAAAGCGCGCCGTCAGCGCGCCCAGCAAAGCGGCATGCCGTGCTGCCGTGCCAACGCTGGCAATGCAGGCGACATCTCCGCGGGGCAGGTCGTCCAGCCATGCCAAGCCAGCGTCGTGGCTGATCGCAGTGGTCTCGCCCAGGTGTCCATCAGCAGCGAGCGCGGCATATTTCAGGCGGGTATTGCCGAGGTCGAACAGGAACGTTTTCATGGCCTTCATGCGGCGCGCAGGCTTACGTCGGCGGCATGCACCTGGCGCTCGCAGCCCTCGCCATCACGCACGCGCAACGCGCCATCGGCGGCGATGCCGAGCGAGGTGGCCGACCACGTTTGGTTGCCTTCGACTATCTGCACCTCGCGACCGGCGAGCGCGTCGAGTGCAGCGAAGCACGGCAAGAATCCAGCCAAGCCCTCGGCATCGAACGCTGCCAGTGCTGGCAGCAATCGCGTCAACAAGTGCGCGACCAGGGCATTGCGCGACGGCGGAGCATCGGACAACGCGGCGAGATCGATCCAGGGTTGATCAATCCCGGATGCCATCGTCTCCGGCATCCGCACGTTCACCCCCAGGCCAATCACCGCGCGCGCGGCGCCGCCATGTTCGCCACCGCCTTCCACCAACAGCCCGCCCAGCTTGCGCAGGCCGCCGATGTCATCCTTCACCACCAGATCATTCGGCCATTTCAAGCCCACTTGCCCATACCCGAGTGCGCGCAGCGCTTCACAGGCGGCGATGCCGGCGACCAGGCTGAGGCCGCCCAGCCGCGCCAGCCCGCCTTCGAAATGCCGGCCCATCGACAGGTACACATGCGCTGCCAGCGGCGAAGCCCAGCTGCGCCCACGCCGCCCGCGCCCGCCGGTTTGGCGTTCGGCCAGCAGCACCGCACAACCATGCGATGGCAATTTGCGTCGCAGCAGTTCGCTGTTGGTCGAATCCAGCGTCCAAGCGATTTCCAGCGACTCGAGTTGCGGCGCAATGTAGGTGGGCAGTGCAGCACGGATCGCAGCGGCATCCAGCAGGTCGAGTGATTGGTCGAGTCGATAACCGCGACCGGGAACCGCGGCAATGGCGATGCCGGCATCACGCAGGCTTTCGATGCGCTTCCAGACCGCGGCGCGGGTCAGCCCGGCCTCGCGTGCCAGCAGGTCGCCGCTGATCGGACCGCTTGCCAGCCGCTGCAACAAGAGTCGCTCGTGCACCGGTTCGCTCATGCCTTTGTCAACGCCGATCGCGACGATGCAGGCGATGCAACAGGCGCGCGCGCGCGAACTGCGATTCGGTGCCGTTGTACAACCGCTGCAGGTTGCCGCGATGGGTGAAGGCGGTGAATAACGCGGCACCCATCGCAAACCACATCCGGTGCGGCCCCGCATCGCTCCACCATGCCCAAAGCGGCAGGCTGGCGATGGCGATGACGGTCGACAAGCCGACATACCCGGTCGACACCAGCACGCTGCCCCAGACCAGCAACAGCAGCGGGATCGACCACGGCCACAGCACCAGCAGGCCACCAATCAGGGTGGCGGCCCCCTTGCCACCACGAAACCCGTGCCAGAGCGGCCAGACATGACCGACCATGGCCAGCCCGGCCGCCAGGTAGCCATGGCTGGTCACGCTCAATGGTGCATCCAGCGGCGCCCAGCGCTGGGCGAGCCAGGTCGCCAGCACGCCCTTGCCGACATCGACCAGGGCGACCCCGAGTGCGAATTTCCAGCCCTGTGTGCGCAAGGCATTGGTGCCACCCGCATTGCCACTACCCAAGGTGCGGATGTCGATGCCACGACAGCGGCCCAGCACCAGGCTGCCCGACACGGACCCCAGTAGATAAGCGACCACCAGCAAGAGGGCGGTCAGGACCAGCGGTGGCAACGAGGACATCATGGCCGAATCATAGACGGCCAGCGCAGCCTAGCGCTCCAGCCTGCAGCGCGGGCTTTGATCGTTTCACGCTCAGGGCGCAGGTTGCAGGCCTACCACCAGCGTCCCCGGTCCCGCATGCGCACCAATCGCCGGGCCAACTTCGACCAGATGGCCCTCCACGATCGGCAGACGTTCGTGCAGGGCCGCGAACAGGCGCTCGCCATC